>JAHEMG010000073.1:0-6410 GCA_024643755.1 Flavobacteriales bacterium
TGCGTATTCAGGGCAAACTGATTTTTGGGGCGATGCCAGGACAGGGCGATGTTTCCGTTGTACAGGGGGACAAAAATCTGCTGATATTCGGGGCCGTGGGTGGCTTGTTTCACGAGGGCCTTTACGCGATCGAGGTTGGCTTGCAGGTTAAATTTAGACTTGTGGTATTGGACCAACAGTTGGGCAGATAGTTGGGCGCCTGCGTAGCGACCGCCGCCTGACAGGTTGGTGGCACGCCAAACGGCACCGGCGGGCACCCACAGAATGGGATAATCGAGTTCACGGTAGTAAGTTGTGAGTTCTGCGGTGAGTTGGAGCTGGCATTGTTTGTAGTTTGCGAGATCGGTTTTGAGCAATACACCCAATTCTGAACCCCATCCTTTTTCAGACTTCAGGGGCGATAGTGCTGCGCCGCTAACCCAGAAAAGGTCGTTGAGTGTGGGCCTGCGGAATGAGGAATGCACGTTGGACTTCCAGGCCAGCCTGCGGCTGGCCTGGAACTGGACCGACACCCCGGCCGTGGGCATGCGCTCGTTCCATTCGTAACGCGCATTGCCCACGGCCGACCATTTACCTTCCGACCAATAAATCCCCAACAAGGAGGCCGGCAAAGTGCGCCTAGCCCACCCCAAATAATACTCTGTATGGGCTCGCTGATATTGAAAATCCGTACCCAACAAAAACCGCAACCGTTCCCGGGTATAATACAATTCGTTCTGGTAATGCAATGTCTTGCCCCTACTCAAACTCCCCAAAGTATCTTCCGGTGAACTGTAATAATCAATCTGATCCATCACCCCACCCAATCGCTGTAGCATCGAAAAATGTCCCTTGAACGACACCTGATGCTCCAACAAACCTCGCAAATTCAAATCCAACTGCTTGCCTAAAGGCTGCAACGACCCCATCGCTAAGCCCAACTGTCGCGACATCCCCGCAAATTCCATCACCCCGCGCAGCTGACTCCGCTTCCATTTCATCCCTGAAACCACCCGCATCATTTGCTGGTTTCTCAAAGCATTTTCCATCCTCCTTTTGGGCATATCCAATCCCAAATCATTGAAAACAAACGCATTTTCGTGCGAAAACTTCGCCACATCAAACGATGCAAATGTGCGTCGACCCAACAACTTCACCTGGGCCGCAACATTTCGCTCTCCAAACGAACCCGCCGTTGCCATGGCCTTGGCATGTACCTCAGCATTTGTTGCATGCGTACCATCCAAAAACTGTAGTCCATTGCGTATAAACAAAGTACCGCCCATACTCCCACTACCCACCACCGCTGAATTGCCGCCCTCAACCAAAAACACCTCCCCACTACCCCAACTCATCAACGTATTAAAATCGCTCATCCCCAGCATCGGGTTATTGATGGGCAATCCGTTCCAATTGATTTGGGTTTGATTGGCATCTGCCCCCCTTCTAGAAATGGTGCTGCTGCCAGTAACGCCGTATTGCTTGAAAAACACCCCCCCATCTTGCATGGCCGCGGTGAGGAGTTGGTCGCTACTGCCCGACTCAAACTGTCGAACTACCCTACCAATGGTGGCGAAATCTACCCGTTGAGCGCGAATGTATACGGTATCGCAGGGTTTCTCTTCCGAAAAAACCGCACGCTGAAGGGTATCGCCCTCAAACGCGAAAGAGCCAATTGCTCCCAATAACGATATACAGCCCAATGCAAACATGGTAGTTCTTGGGCACGCATTCCGGAATAAAGGTGAGCAAAAAAGGGAGACCCTTCTATCCTCGCCGCGCTTTTATTCCCGAAAGCGTGCAATGGTGTTTCTAGGCAGGTCTTCTGACTTCTCCTTTCTGGGCGCCTTCCCATCTTGCGACAGTGGCATTAGAGGCCCAAAAAATGCGTCAATCAATGATTGACTTGGAGTTACAGCTGCGGGTACAGTCTCGGTTTCTCACCGAAGTTCCCTTTTCATCAATGTGGATTAGCCATCCAGCATTGAACCTAGCAACACCACAAAACTACAATTTTGTCTAAGAGTTCCCACCCTGCGGTGGGCATTTTGTGTAAAATTATTTTTTCTTCTTCAGCTTATCACCGTCGTTCAAGGTCTTGGCGATAGACATGCTGGGGCCTGACACAATTTCATCGCCCACTTTCAAGCCGCCAACAACTTCATAGAAATCCAAATCTTGCACGCCCGTTTTCACTTCCACCGCTTTGGCTTTTCCGCCATTGTATAAAAACACCCACGTTTGAACGCCTGATTTGGCTTCTGCTGTTTTGCTAACGCTACCGCCAACCATCGGATTCCGGGTAGTTACCGCCGCAATGGGCACTGCAATCACGCCCGCCTTCGTTTTGGTTTTCACGTCTACACTGGCCGTCATCCCTGGTAAAAAGGGGAAAGTACCCTCAGCCATCAAGTCGCGATAACTGTTCTGATCTAAGCGAATCTTCACCACAAAATTGGTTACTTGATCGCTCATGTTTTGGGCCGCATTGAACACCGCTGAGTTGGCAATCTCTGTAACAACCCCGCGAAACACACGTCCGTCGTAAGCATCCACCTTCACATCAGCACTATCGCCACGGTGAATCCGTACGATATCGTTTTCATTCACATTCACCTGCACTTCCATGCTATGCATGTTGGAGATGCGCATAATTTCTGTACCGGCCATTTGGGCTGTACCCACCACACGTTCGCCTTTTTCAGAGGTCAAATGCGTCACGATGCCCGAAGCCGGAGCGTAAATGCTGGTTCTACCCAAATTTCGCTTCCCTTCTTCTAAGCGAGCTGCCACACTTTGTACATTGTATTTACTGCCCAACACCGATTTGCCAGCGGCCTCAAAATCGGCCTTGGCCACCTCGTATTGCAAATGTGCATTTTCCCATTCTTGCTCACTAATCACCTTTTGCTCATAGAGTTTTTTCTGACGCTTGTAATTCAATCCTGCTTGATCAAACGACGATTTAGCCTTGATATTCTGCGCTTCTGCCCCGGCCAACGCCGCTCTGGCATTGTCTAGATTGGCTTTCAACTGCGACATCGCCGTTTCGTACAATTCAGGATTGATGCGCAACAACAACTGTCCTTTGGTGACACTGTCACCCTCATGCACCAACATATCGATGATTTCACCGCTCACATCGGCACTGATTTTCACTTCGCTCTCTGGCTGGATCTTGCCCGTTACACTCACAATTTCTGTGATGGTGCGCGATTCCACTTTGGCTGTTTCCACCTCCAAATCTTTTTTACCGCCCTTAACCATCATAGCCACGGCGATGAGCACGACCAACACGGCGAGAGAAATCCAAAGTATACGTTTTTTTGTCATTGGGTTATTTTGAAGAAAGTGGGGTTTACAATTATTTATCAAGCGATGGCATTTCAGGGGCCACTGAATTCATGGTTGGATTGGGCGATAGGTAAAACTCTAAAACCAACCTACGAAAAGCCCGTTCGTATTTGGCAGAAATGAAATTTTGGTAGGCCGATTGTGCGTTGGAAAAGGCCACTTGATACTCAAAATACGAGGCAGCGCCCGCATCCAATCTCTGTTTCACAAACTGCTCATTTTGCTTTTGCAATTCGTGACTTTCCCGGTTGGCTACATATCGCTTCTCCGCATTTTGGTAGTTGTTAAACGCCGTCAACACTTCATTTTGTACAGTTTGTTCGATGCGATCCAAATTCAACTGCGCGCGCATCACGGTTACATCCGCTGTTTTGACTTGGTTTTGTCGACGCATACCCGAATAAATGGGCACGTTCAAATTCACACCCAACGACTGACCAAAGTTATTTTTCACCTGCTCACCGAAAGCGATGGTACTCATTTGGTATTCGAAACTAGGGGCCTCCACAATCTCATTAGAACCTTGCACACGTCCAATTGGCGAAAACCCAGTCACATTCACCCCATCAATATTCTTTGCATTGTCAGAATACACCGTACTCACACTCCCACCCACACTCAGCGTGGGCAACAAAGCCCCCTTGGCTGCCCGCAAACCGTATTCCGCTGCATACAACCGATATTTTGCTGCGCGATAGTCGGGCCGACGCTCCAATATCGAATCCACCAACTGCTGAGCGGTAAATCCAAATGGGGTTTCAATGCTTCCCAACGACTCGGTAGCGGGTTCAAAGGATTGTGCTTGCGGCAATCGTATCAACTGTTTGAGGGATTGTATAGCCGCACTTTTGTTGTTCTGTGCCGATGTCAATGTCGCTAAATCATTGGCATTTTGGGCTTTCAACGCCAATAACGCACCGCGATTGCTGCCGCCAGCATCATACAAAAGTTGTCCGCGATCCAACTGCGCCTTGCTGGCATTGGCCGCATTTTGCGCTGCCGTTTCCGCCTCTATTACCTGTAAACACTGAACGTACGCCCCAGAAACTTGAAGAATGACCGAGAGTTTCACCGCTTCCAAATCAGCCTCTGAAGCCATCCAGTTTTGCTTGGCTTGTTTGAAATTGTTTTGGGTTTGACCGCCACCGTATAACAGCAACGACCCTTGCAACTGAAAATTGTTCGACCCAATCGTTGATTGTACGAATTGGTTGGTGAACCGGTCAATACTACGTCCCGATTGGTAAAACTGTCCAGCCGCCGCACTCAAATCAGGGGCAAACCCACTTTTGGCTTGACTCATGGATAGTTCGGCTTGCGAGGCGGAGAGCATGGAAAGTTGCACATCGATGTTTTGTTTGAGTGCTTGATCGATGCACTGTTCCAATGTGTAGCGCACCGCTTGTCCTTGCAACGGGGCGATACCACCAAGTAAGAGCAGGCCTGTGGCAATCCAATGATTCATAAATACAAAGATACTGAATTCGAAGCGGCCCTGCGGGCCGCTTCGACCTATCAACGCCTCTGAACGACAAAATAAGTCTGCTTTTTTACACAGCCAAGAATTGAAACCATCCATACAACGGAATCAACCTTCTGCGCACTTCTTTGTTTCATTTCTTAAATCAAATAGTATCAAAGCCCCAAAGGCAACAAACCCACCCTATTTTTGTCTATTCCAAACCACACCATGAAATACATCAAATACTTGTTTCTGATTCTCAGCATTGTGCTCATCCGCGATGTTATCTCCTATACCAGCGGCGCAAGTCCCGCCTACACCGGAGCCATTTCAGAAGGCAATTGCACCAGTTGCCATGCATCGTACAGTTTGGTCACTTCTGGCAATCAGTGGAATCGCATCCGCTTCAAAAGCAACATCCCAAGTACAGGCTACCTCCCCGATTCAACTTATACCATCACCCTGACCTATGCCGAATCTGGCATTTCAAAGTTTGGCTTCCAATTAACAGCGCTTGACACCACCAACGCAGCCGCAGGAACCTTCTCAACTGCCGATAGCAGAACCAGCACAAGCTCAACATCTGTTGGCGGAAAAACCCGCTATTACATCGGACAAACAACCACCGGATCAGCGAAAGTGGGTACCGATAGTACCGCATGGACCTTCAAATGGAAAGCCCCGTCCACCAATGTGGGCAAAGTGAAATTCTATACCAATGTAAACTCGGCCAACAACAATGGTAGCGACAATGGCGACTATATCTACAAAAAGGACTTCACCCTAACCCCTTCCACCTTATTGCCTGTGGCCACCGCGAAAATGACCGACCCAGTCGCTTGCACCAGTGGGATCAAATTCGAAGGCAGCGCCACCAATAGCCCAACATCTTTTTTGTGGGAAGAAAAACCCGCAACCGGGGCAAACACCAAATTATCGACCACCCAAAACCCCACCTTATCGCTCACAGCAGGCAAACACACCATCCTTTTCACCGCTACCAATGCCTACGGAAAATCCAATACCGTAACCCTAAATATCACCGTGTATACCGCACCTCCAAAGGCCAGCACCACCCCCAAAGGCAGCAACACCCTCTGCAGTGGCGATTCGCTAAAAGTTACCGTACAAGCCCTAAGCACAACCCTCTACAAGCAAAAATGGCTGCACAACAACAGCACCAAAACCACCATATTCTTGAAGGATACCGGCACATACTACAACCTCGCCACCAGTTTGGAGGGATGCTCCACCCTCACAGACCCCATCAAAATATTGATCAACCCCAAACCAGTAGCCAATGTATCGCTATCTCCTTCCAAATCTGCGTATTGCGTAAATAGCACAGTTTCATGGAAAGCCGTGTTGGGCAAAGGCGATTCTGTATCCTATAACAGTCTCGCGGGTCCCTACTGGGGAGATACCTTACTGAAGACATCGGCCCGTATCAGCAGTCCCAAGGAAAGATTTTGGATCAAAGGCAGCAACGGATGCGTGAGCATCACCCCATTCTTGAGCTATACCGTAGTTGACTCTACCCTCGCACCGCAGTTGGCCGCCATCGATTCGCAGTTGACCCAAGTGGTATTCAAATGGAAATCCAACCCTTTGGCAA
>JAHEMG010000073.1:6510-8004 GCA_024643755.1 Flavobacteriales bacterium
GTGAGCATCACCCCATTCTTGAGCTATACCGTAGTTGACTCTACCCTCGCACCGCAGTTGGCCGCCATCGATTCGCAGTTGACCCAAGTGGTATTCAAATGGAAATCCAACCCTTTGGCAATTCAATACAGTTGTAGCAAAGACTCCGGAAAAACTTGGACTTTGAGTGGCAATGGCGGACAAGACACGTTTTTTGCTGTGGCCACGCCCGCCGACAAATCGCCCGTGTCGCTGTGGGTTAGATCCACCATTAATAATGATTGCGGGATCAGTCCCATCTCGCGCTTCACCGCCACAACAAAAGCTTGTTCACCCATCGCCTTTACTGCCACTTGGAAATCAAATCCAATCTGCAAAGGCAGCACTTCCATCGCAGTGCTCGGCAATCTCCCCGGGCGGTACCATGTTTGGATGGATGGGGTTGCGAAAGGACAAACTTCGGAGTTCAACATCCCCATAAGCAACATGGTGGGAAAGGTTACCTTCAAAGTCTTAGACTCGGCCCAATTGGTGTGTGGAAGCACCGAAAAGAGTCTTTCCTGGTCTGCGGAATCCATTAGCCGAGACCAGCTCATACATAGCCTCGACACTGCCAAACCCAATGCCAATTGCAGCAAATTTGTCTGGGTGATTTATGATTGCGATGCCAGCAGCGTAAGCAAATTGTGGGTAGTGCAAAACAGCAAACGCGTACAACAACTTTCCAACCCCGATTATGGCCAATTCATGGCTACAATCAATAGTGGCGATAGTTTGTGGCTGGAAGGAGCCAGTAGCGGTGGATGCCTGGCGCAATCGGCAAAAGCAGTCGTAACCATCGTTCCCAAACCCAATGCCAGCTTCACTTACACGCAAAACGGCCCCAACTTCACCTTTACACCAGCCGATACAGTTGGAGAGCATCTTTGGTATATTCAAACGGGTGCAGGTTGGTTGAGTTACGACAAAAAACCTACGGTTAATTTGCCAGCGTACAGCAACCAAACGGTGCGCGTACTGCACGATCTTACCCAAGGGGGCGATAGTTGTTTTTCACAGGCCTACCTCGACATCAACCTAGGCGAACTGAGCACCGGCAGCAAAACCATTACCCAAATCCGTGTATCGCCCAATCCAATAAAACAGGGTGGCGAATTAAACATCTCCCTGCCAACGAAATGGACCCATGCACAAGTAATTGATGCTACCGGACGGGTCGTGAAGCAACTCAAGAGCAATGAAACCAATCCGTCTACCATCGATTGGATGTTCGCCAAAGGGATGTATCAACTTCGACTATTCAACGGGACGGAGTCTTTGGGACAGGTTCGCGTTTTGACTGCGGATTAACGCTGGGATTTACATCTTTTCGCAGTCGGGCTTTTTGTTATCGCGCTGTTCGGCGGCATCTTTTCGCTTTTTGATAAACCAATCATTTTTGGTGCCTTTGAGCTGGGCGATGGTGAATCCGAAATAAATATCGGCATCACGCACGTTGCGGGTATAAAGAAAATT
>JAHEMG010000075.1 GCA_024643755.1 Flavobacteriales bacterium
ACGCAGAAGCTTGGCATTGGTACCATGAAAAGGTGGGAAAAGGTCGGTGCGAGATCGTAGACACTTGGTGGCAAACGGAGACCGGCGGGGTGTTGATCACCAACTTGGCGGGCGTTACACCGAGCAAACCCACATACGCCACCCTACCCTTACCTGGGGTGGAACCCTTGCTGGTGGACGAGCACGGACAAGAGATTTTGGGCAACAATGTATCCGGAAATCTTTGCATTCGCAGGCCTTGGCCGGGCATTTTGCGGACCACTTGGGGCGATCATGAGCGATGCAAACAAACGTATTTTAGCACTTATCCGGGGTTGTATTTCACCGGCGATGGGGCATTGCGCGATGAAAATGGCTTTTACCGGATTACGGGCAGGGTTGATGATGTTTTGAACGTCAGCGGTCACCGCATTGGTACGGCAGAGGTGGAAAACGCCATCAATTTGTTCCCCGGCGTGGTTGAAAGTGCCATTGTGGGGTATCCGCATGACATTAAGGGACAGGGAATTTATGCGTTTGTCATTTTTCAGGGCGATGTTTCGGATGCTGCGGCGTTGAGATCAGGCATCAACGAGATGGTGAGCAAAACCATTGGAGCCATCGCCAAAGCCGATAAAATTCAGTTGGTTCCTGGACTTCCCAAAACGCGTTCAGGCAAAATCATGCGCAGAATTTTACGCAAAATCGCGGAAGGCGAACTCGCATCGCTGGGCGACACCACCACCCTGTTGGATCCGGGCGTTGTGGACGAAATTATCGCTGGGCGCTTGTAATTATTTGTTGCGCAGGGCGCGCTTCATGGGGGTCATTTCCACTTGTTCGTTCGCGGGCACGGGTTTGTTCTTGAAGATTTCAAAACGCGTGGGTTCCGCGGTGCGTGGCCAGGTGTGATTGCTTTCGTCGATGTCGGCAGTTTCTTTGAAAGGATCCAAAACGATGCTCGCCACTTCTTTGCGCTTGAGGAAATTCTTGGTTACGCGATTCTCATTCTTGCGCCAGATGTAGGCGTGAATGTATTCAACTTCTGAGGTACCATCGGCATAATTCCATTGCAGGATGATGGGCATCACAAAGCCACCTTTGTTGGTGAAAGTAATTTCATAGAGATAGGCATTCTCGTAGGCCTTCATTTCCTGGGGCGATAGCAGGGTGTAGTCTTTATACAAATCGCGTACTACGGTCTCTTGCTTCGGCTGTCCTTGTGCGGCCAGGGCGGCTCTTGCGGAAGCACCGGCGGTATCTTTGGCGGGGTTATAGTAGTAGTAAAAATCGCGCAGTGAGGTATCGCGATCCACAGCAAACTGAATACCGGCTACTTTGTTGCGGAGTTTGCTCACGTGTTGGAATTCGCTGGCTGGAACGGCAGTTACACCATTTTTTCCTTTGCCATTGCCCATTCCCAGGCCGCGACCCCGTCCGACTCTTTGGGTAGAATCCAATTTAACGGGCATGGTTTCAGGGGTAAATGGTCGGTAAGCCAATACCGAATCCATGGAAATATCAACCGGTTGGATATCGAAGAACCAGGCGCGCCAGAACCAATCCAAATCCACGCCGGAAGCATCTTCCATGGTGCGGAAGAAATCTGCTGGTGCTGGGTGCTTGTAGGCCCAACGGTTGCAGTATTCTTTGAAAGCATAATCGAACAATTCACGGCCCATGATAGTTTCACGCAGAATATTCAAACCGGTTGCGGGTTTGGCATAGGCGTTGGGACCGAAGTTGATGATGTTTTCAGAGTTGGTCATAATGGGCTCCAATTGCTCTTTGGGCATTTTCATGTAATCCACAATTTTGTGGGCCGGACCCCGCTGCGATGGGTAATTGTTATCGAACTCTTGTTCGGTGAGGAATTGCACGAAGGTGTTTAGGCCTTCATCCATCCAGCTCCAGTTACGTTCATCGGAGTTGATGATCATTGGGAAGAAATTGTGTCCCACCTCATGAATAATCACCCCTATCATGCCATATTTGGTGCGTGAGCTATAGGTTCCGTCTTCGTCGGTTCTGCCGTAGTTGAAACAAATCATGGGGTATTCCATACCGCTAGATGCTTCTACGCTGATGGCCACGGGGTATTGGTAATTTGTGGTGTATTTGCTGTAGGTTTTGATGGTGTGTGCGACGACTTTGGTTGAATACTTGCGGTACAGACCATAGGCCTCTTTTCCGTAGTAGCTCATGCAATTCACGCGCTTGCCTTGCACGAATTCGGGCATGGCATCCCAAACAAACTTGCGCGATGAGCCCCAGGCGAAATCGCGCACATTGGTGGCTTTGTAGTGCCAAGTTTTGGTTTGAAGGGTATCACGGTGTTGTTCACGGTATTTGGCTTCTTCCAAAGTAACAATCTCAGTGGGGTCCATCGCCCCGTTGGCAGCCGCAACATCAGCAGCCGTCAACTTCTGAACCGCATTCCAACGCTTTAATTGCTCGGGGGTAAGCACATCGGCATAATTTTGACATTCTCCGGTGGCAGCGATCACGTGATCGGCCGGAACCGTCATGGTAACATCAAAGTTTCCGAAAATCAAACTAAACTCTCCCCTGCCGGTAAATTGCTTGTGATTCCAACCTTGATAATCGCTGTAGACGCACATGCGGGGGTACCATTGTGAGATCGTGAAGATGTGGTTACCTTCCTTAGGGAAATATTCGTAACCACCGCGACCGCCGATTTTCATGCGCTCGGGGATTTTATAGTTCCATTTCACCTTGAACACGTATTTCTGCTTACTGGCCAACACTTTGGGCAGATCTACACGCATCATGGTTTGGTTGATGGTAAAGGGCAAGGCATTGCCAGCGGCATCCGTAACGCTCAGAATGTTCACGCCATAACCCGCTAATTTCGCTTTGACATCCAAACCATCAATTTGTGAGGGCGTCAAGGGCAAACTCTTACCACTTTCATTGAAATTGTTGTTTTCCCCGTTGGGATTGTGTTCATTTTCATCCAGTTGCAACCACAAATAAGTGAGTCCATCTGGTGAATTATTGAAATAGGTAATGGTTTCTTCGCCATGCAAATACTGCTTTTTCTCATCGAGAATTGCCTTAATCTGATAATCGGCGCGTTGCTGCCAATATTCATGTCCTGGCGCCCCAGAAGCCGTTCTGTAGGTATTCGCATCGGGCAAAATCGTACCCAATTGTTCGAATTTATTGCCGTGGTTGGAGGTGGGATTGTTTTGGATATTCTGTGCAATGGCAGGAGCCGTTGCTACAAAAAAGAGGGCTACCGTGGCCGAAAAACTTTTCACGTGGTTGAATTTGAATACTGACATTACAGGGGTCGAAGTCAACAAAAATAAGAAAATCCGCCCACATGACGAAAACCAATAGACAAGCCGGTGCAACCCTCTCCGGAATTAGATGAATTACTGTGCCATCAATCGCTCAGCGAACATCCAGAGCGACAATAGCAAAACGGGAGAAGCCAGGTAGGTCACACGTTGATTTTGGCTCAAATGAAACAATCGATCCAGGGCCGTCGTGAGTCCCAAAACCATCAAAATAATGATCACTTGTCCGAGTTCCAACCCCACATGAAATGAAAAAAGCGGGCCAAATATGGAGGCCTGACTCCCCAACATGGAGCGCAATAAATTGGAAAATCCGAGTCCATGAATCAATCCAAACGTTAACACCGTGGGCAGAATGGCTTTATCGGAAAGTACAGATTTTCCAGGCTTAACCAGTGGCCACAGGTGTTGAACACAAGAGAAGGCTATGGTGGCAGGTATCATCGCTTCGATCCAAGCCGAAGGCAATCGCACCACATTCAACACACTCAAAGCCAACGAGATGGCATGTCCCACAGTAAACGCAGAAACCAACCAAATCCAACGTTTATCGCTGTAGGTAAACACACAACACAGGGCGAGCAAAAACAGCATATGATCATACCCCTGCCAATCCAAAATGTGGGAAAAGCCCATTTCTAACCAGAATGTAAAATCTTCCATGTGTTCAGTACCTTTGAGACGTGCAAAGAAACGAAAAGTTTGAACGAAATTTGGGTCGTCGCGGTCTGTTGCGCTGTCAACTATTTGCACTTCGTACTATTACTGCCCTTAGTTTGTGGTTAATTATGGCCATGCACCCCTATTTCGTGGGTGTAACGGAAGTGAAAATCGATCCGAAATCGAAGGCCGTAGCTGTGAGTTGCAAGTTGTTTGTTGATGATGTTCAAGATGCGATTTTTCAGCAAACCCGACAAAAGATCAATTTGGCCGCACAAAGACCCGAAGACAAAAAACCATTGAGTGATTATGTGCTTTCGCGCTTGAAAATCTATTGGGGCAATGCTGCCGTATCCTTAAAAATGGTGGGCTATCAGATTGAGGAGGAAGGCGTTTGGTGCTTTTTCGAATCTACAGTACAAGGCAAAGCCAAAACTGTAGAGATTTGCAACCGGGCGTTGTACGAAACATTAGAGAGTCAGACTCACTTCTTACATTTCACCTTTGGCAGTCAAACCCAGCACTGGAAAATCACCAATCCAGAATCTTGTCACCGCTTTGGCATTCAATAATTTAAGGTAAAACCTAAGGGCTTGACATCAAAATCTTGGCATTCAAGTCATTATTACGTCAGAAACCTAAAAAATTCAACAAAATACAGAACCCAATACAACGTATTGTGGAACTTTTAGGTCTATTTTTGAAATTGAAACCGTATACTATGAAAAAACTCATACAAATCGTTGCTTTGGTTTTGGTTGGCACATTATCAATTGCTGCCAATGCACAGACCAAAACACGCTTGGCGACTGGCGTTAGCAGTCAATGTCTAATTGGCTCTTTTGGCGCCGAAGGCACTTTATTGAACGATTCTTGCGCCCAGTTCAAATGGACCATTACGGGCAATGGAACAACTGCCTATGCCTATGGCACCAAGGCCACGTACACGTTCCCATCGGCAGGCACCTACACCGTTTGTGCGAAGTTGTTGAACACCTGTACCAAATTCGACACATCAATTTGTAAAACGATCACGGTTGTTGGTTGTGATTGCAAATTGACCACCGAATTTAGCTTTACCAACGATTGTAAAAAAGTAAAATTCAAGGCCGCTTCTAACCAAACTGGCACCAAATACACTTGGAATTTCGGTGACAAAACCACCGGTACAGGTGTTGACCCTACCCATAGTTATTTGTCGGAAGGTGTCTACAAAGTGTGTGTTACTGCCACTTGGACCGATTCAACCGGAAAAACATGCACAGCTACCTTCTGCAAGGAAATCAAAGTGAGCTGTGGTACCCCTTGCGATTTGAAAGGTGAATTCAGCTTCGTTTCAACCGGCGGAAAATTCCGTTTCAAAGCAAGCAGCAACACTGGCTACACATACGCATGGGATTTCGGCGATGGCAAAACTGGCAAAGGCATCGACCCTTACCATGAATACGCAAAAGCAGGTACTTACAATGTTTGCGTGACCATTACCGATAAAACCGGCAAATGCAAAATCAAAATATGCAAAACCATCACCGTAGGCAATCCTTGCGGTATCATCGGTGGTATGACTTGGAAAAAGACCAACGATAGCACTTGGAAGTTCTTAGCCTCTTCAAACACCGGCACAGGCACTACCTACACCTGGTTCTGGGGCGATGGAACGTCTTCAACCGGTAAAGATGCTGCTCACGTATACAAGAAATCTGGCACCTACGAGGTTTGTGTCAAGATTTATAGTCCTACCAAAAAATGTTTCGCGTATATCTGTCGCAAAATTGAAGTCGTTGTGCCAAATAGCGCGAAGAAATGCACTTGGGAAAAGACAGCCATCAAAGTGGGCTACAGCAATGACTGTAATAAATACACCTTTGAGATGACCAACTTCCAAGATTCTTGCATCAAATACCAGTTAAGTGTTTACAACATGAAAACAGGGGTTATAACCGCATTGACCGCCGGTCGTTTGGGAACCTATACCTTCGGTGACACCGGCAAATACGCCATCATCGCCAAGTACAGCAACATCTGCACAGGTTGCGACACACAGACCTACAGTATGTTCACCGTTACATGCAAACCAGCAGTATCTAAGTGCAACTGGGCCGCAGCGGGAGCCACCTTGGGCTACAACAACAAATCTGCCTGCAACACGTACTTCTTTGAGGGCAAAAACATGAATACCAGCACCAGCAACTGTGTGAAATACACCATTGCTATTGGACAAGCCGGCGCAAATACAACTTACTATAAGAGTCGCACCGCCACCCACACGTTCACCAACAATGGAACCTACAGTGTCTGCATCAAATACTATGATTCTTGCAACGCCTGTGACACCATCATCTGTTCTACCATCAAAGTAGATTGCTGCGCTGCAAAAGCGGGCTTCACGGTTGACAGTGTATCTGCAGCAGGAAAAATGTACGTGAAAAACACCAGCACCGGTGCCAATGCTTATTCTTGGAATTTTGGTGATAGTTCGAATACCAGCAACGACAAAACACCTGGTCACACATTTGCGACTTCAGGCACTTATGTAGTTTGTTTGACTGCTTACGACACTTTCAACAATTGCTCAAACGTATACTGCTACACGGTAAAAGTCCTCAAGACACGTGGTAAAACATCAGTACAAAACATCCAAGGCAGTGCCTATCCAAACCCAGCAGATCAAGGTTTCTACTTGGATTTGTCAGGCAATGCACAATACACCGTTTACAACAACAACGGCCAAATCATCGCTACCGGAAAAGGCAACAAAGCCACCTACATTGAAACCGCTAGCTGGTCGGAAGGAAACTACCGCGTTGTATTGACAAACGCCAACGGCACACAGACCATCAATACGGTCATCGCCCATTAATCTGTCTTTTTCAAAAGTCCCTGAATGCGCAACGAGTTGCACACATTCAGGGACTTTTTTGTTTATTCGCACCCAATACCCGGGAGAAACCCAATCATGAAACGAATTCTAACACCCTTTTTATTGTCGGTAGGTTTTGCTGCCGCCCCATTAGTTGCTCAAAACCCCATTCCTAATGCGGGCTTCAACAACTGGAATACGCAAACCTATGAGGTACCCAACCATTGGATGATGATTGGAAAAACGTCTCGCGACATTTCAAAAACGTTGGGCTATGTAAACGGCGTTCGGTTGAGCAATGACGTAGCTTCTGGCACGGTAAGTTTCGCGATGAATGTGGGATCAAAATATCCCGATCCACTTACGGGTGGATTCAGCATGAGTGGAACCACTACACCAGCGAGTATTAAAATCAATTACAACAGCGAAAAACTAGGCAATGATACGGCCTTGGTGATTGTAGGATTCACCCAGGGTACAAACACCATTCCATTGGTATTGCAAGAATTTTACATTTTGCCTGATGGCACAGGTGCCGGTGACAACAGCATTACGGTTCCCCTCACCTATTCCAATCCTACCGCAGGTTTGGTGGCTGATTCAGGATTTATATACATTGCGAGCAGCCTGAGACGGGTTGCACCAAACAGCAACGGAAGCATCGCGATTTATGATATTTCTTTTCCGGGTGGACAAACATCAACCGAGGGCAACCTAAACCTGGAAGGATGGGGCAATTTATTGGTAAGAAAACCCAATCAGTGGCTTACGTCTTTGGATGCTTATGAAGAACGCGTAGGCAAGATGAATGGCTTACAAGAATACATTTTAAGCAGTACTGACGCCCGTTCTGGACTTTCCGCATTACTGAAACAGCGCACCATCAATACAAATAATGGAACGGAAGTGATTCCTGCCTGGATGGTTACCAGAGATACCAATTTATCGTATGCCGATATGGGCACCCCCTCATTTGCCGTAAATCAACGATACAACAGTATCCGCGGTTATTGGAAAGGGACTTTATTGGCCGGCGATAGAGTTTCTGTGATGGTGAACTTCTTCCATGCAGATACTTTGGTGGGATCGGGCATGTTTTCTCAGGATTCAAAATCAACGGTTCCAGG
>JAHEMG010000009.1 GCA_024643755.1 Flavobacteriales bacterium
CTAGAACTGACCAAGAAGATTTGGTATACAAATCAAAGCGCGCCAAATACAATGCAGTGATTGAAGAAGTGGTACAGCTAAGCACCGCCGGTAGACCTGTATTGGTGGGTACAACCTCTGTGGAAGTGAGCGAACTGCTGAGCAGAATGTTGAAGTTGCGCGGCATCAAACACAACGTATTGAACGCCAAACAACACCAAAATGAAGCGGGTATCGTTGCCGAAGCCGGTTTGAAAGGCGCAGTGACCATCGCCACAAACATGGCAGGTCGCGGTACAGATATCAAAATTGACGATGAAGTAAAAGCATTGGGGGGATTGGCCATCATTGGTACTGAACGACATGATAGTCGGAGGGTTGACAGACAGCTCAGAGGACGGGCAGGTCGTCAAGGCGATCCAGGAACATCGCGTTTCTACGTGAGTTTGGAAGACGATTTGATGCGCATTTTCGGATCAGAGCGTGTGAGCAAGTTGATGGACCGATTTGGGTACGGCGAAGATGATGTGATTGAAAACAGCATGATGACACAAACCATCGAACGCAACCAAAAGCGCATGGAGCAGAACAACTTCGGCGTGCGTAAGCGTTTGTTGGAATATGATGATGTCATGAACAAACAGCGCACAAACATTTACCGCATGCGCAGCAATGCGTTGTTTGGTGAGCGTTTGAGCATTGATTTGCGCAACATGTTATACAATTGGTGCCAAGAGACCGTGGAGCAGTATAAAAACGGCGGTCACTACATCGATTTGGAATTGGAGGTGATTCGCACCGTGGCTATGGATTTGCCTTTTGGCGAAGAAGAGTTTAACAACACCAAATCGGCAGAGGAATTGGCTGAGAAGTTGTTCGATGAATTAACCCATCGTTATGCCCAGAAAACAGAAAACATGCGCACCCAGGCGTTGCCAGTTTTCCAAAGCATCCGCGCTGAACAAGGCGATCGCATAGAGAATGTGGTTGTGCCTATGACAGACGGTACGCATCAATACCAACTCACTGTGAATATGCAAAAAGCGTTGGATAGCGACTGCAGAGCGATGATTCATGAGTTGGAGAAGAGCGCTACCCTATCTATTCTTGACGATGAGTGGAAAGAGCATTTGCGCGAGTTGGACGAATTGAAACAAAGTTCGCACAACGCCCAATACGAGCAGAAAGATCCTTTGTTGATTTATAAGATTGAGAGTTTTGAGTTGTTTGGCAAGATGTTGCAGCGCATCAACACCCAAGTATTGGGCATGTTGTTCCGTGCAAGAATTCATGCAGAGAACGAAGTAGCAGAGGCCAGACCAGCGTTGAAACGCCAGGATCCAAAAATCCAAACCAGTCGTCCTGAAATGGAAAGCTTGGGTGGAGATATGGGATCTGCCGCAGCAGCACCTGAAATGTCGGCCCCCCGACCTCCTCAAAACCCGATTATCAATGAAATGAAAATTGGACGGAACGACCCTTGTCCTTGCGGCAGCGGTAAAAAGTTCAAGGCTTGTCATGGCAAAGATTGATCCCAAGGTTGACAAACCAGCGGAAAAAGACCACTACTTCGAGAACGGCTTTTTGGTTTTCACCAGAGACTACCACCTCAAACGGGGTTTCTGTTGCGGGAATGGCTGTCGACACTGTCCGTATACCCCCAAGCATCGCAAAGGGGTAAAGGAAATCGCGCAAGATTAAGCACACAACACGGTTAGGGCGCTTCAGCACGCTGGAAAAGCCCTCAAATTTGTGAAAAACTTGGTATAAACTTCGTGGTGATCACGCCGGAATTGGGCGATAGATCCCCTAATTTTGCGCCGTGAATTCACCCATTCAATCTGCATTAATTTCTGTTTTTTACAAAGACGGATTAGATAAGATCGTACAAGCACTGCACGAAAAAAACGTAACCCTTTATTCAACCGGCGGAACGCGCAAGTTCATTGAAGACATGGGCATCCCCTGCGTTGCGGTAGAAGACATCACCGGCTACCCTTCTATCTTGGGCGGTCGCGTAAAAACGTTACACCCCAAAGTGTTTGGCGGTATTTTGGCACGTCGCGAATTGGATCAAGACATGCAGGAAATCGCCCAGTACGAAATTCCGCTCTATGATTTGGTCATGGTGGATTTGTACCCCTTTGCAGAAACTGTGGCAGCGGGTGGCAGCGAGGCGGATATCATTGAGAAAATCGACATTGGCGGTGTTTCATTGATTCGTGCCGGTGCTAAAAACCACGCACACACCACCATCATCGCCCACAAAAACGAATACGCCTCTTTTCTCGAAGCCTTCAATAATGGCAATGGCAGTTTAAGTCTCGCCCAACGCAAGGCTTTTGCTGGTAAAGCGTTCGCGGTGACTGCAGAATACGATGGCATGATCGCCAACTGGTTCGCTGGGAACAAATCATACACCCTGCGCTACGGAGAAAACCCACACCAAAAGGGTTATTTCAACGGAAACCTGGAGGCCATGTTCACCAAACACCAAGGCAAAGAACTGTCTTACAACAACTTACTCGACGTTGATAGCGCCGTTTGCTTGTTGAATGAATTCGATAAAAATGATGGTGCCACGTTTGTCATCATCAAACACAACAATGCCTGTGGAGTAGCCACGCGCTCAACCGTGTTAGACGCATGGAAAACAGCCTTGGCCTGTGACCCAGTTAGTGCTTTCGGTGGCATTTTGGCCACAAACGCAAAAGTAGACTTAGCCACTGCTACAGAAATCAACCAGTTGTTTTTTGAAGTATTGATCGCTCCAGCGTACGATGCCGATGCGCTTGCCCTGTTGCAAGGAAAAACCAACCGCATTGTATTGGAGACCACCGGAGAAATCCAACTGAATCCCAACATGGTGAGAACTGCGTTGAACGGACAGTTGATCCAAGATCGCGATAGCATTACCGAAACCAAAGCAAACATGACGGCAGTAACCGAAGTGTTGCCCACAGAATCGCAACTGCACGACCTTGAATTCGCCTTGAAATTGGTGAAACAAACCAAAAGCAATACCATTGTATTGGTGAAGAACCAACAGTTGTTGGCCAGCGGAACCGGACAAACATCTCGGGTAGATGCATTGCAGCAAGCCATCGAAAAAGCCAATCGCTTTGGTTTTGAACTCGAAGGTGCAGTGATGGCCAGCGATGCTTTCTTCCCTTTCCCAGACTGCGTAGAGATTGCTGACAAGTCGGGCATCCAAGCCGTGGTTCAGCCCGGTGGCAGTATCAAAGACCAATTGTCGATTGATTATTGCAACGCCAACGGCATGACCATGCTAATCACCGGTGTTCGTCATTTCAAACACTAGGCAACAATTCTAAAGTTTTAACTATCTTTATACTATAATTTCACAGCGCCTTGTCACAACGACCTACCCCCGTGCCTGACGTTCCGATGGAATTGGATGAAAACATTGATGTAAACATTTCAAGTCCGATGTACAACCTGGTAAAAACCATCATGTTTTTCATGTCGCCCGAAGTGGCCCATGAATTTGCCATGAAAGGATTATCTTGGGTACTGAAAACACCCGTCATTGGTCCCTGGTTTAAAAAATCATGCGTGCCCGCCAACGGAAAACCCATTCAGGTTTGTGGCATTGAATTCCCAAATGGATTGGGATTGGCAGCAGGATTCGACAAAAATGCCAAATGGTTGCATCAACTCAAAGACTTGGGATTCGGCCACGTTGAGGTAGGCACCGTAACACCCGTGGCACAGCCCGGCAATCCCGCACCACGCTTATTCCGTTTGCCGGAAGACAAAGCCCTCATCAACCGCATGGGATTCAACAATGACGGGGTTGACGCCATGGTAGAGCGATTGAAAGCCCGTCCTTCTGGCTTGATCGTGGGAGGCAACATCGGAAAGAACAAAAATACACCCAATGAAAATGCGGTTGACGATTATGTGATTGCATTCACCAAATTGTACGACCATGTTGATTACATCGCGGTGAATATTTCATCGCCCAATACGCCTGGACTTCGTGATTTGCAAGAAGACAGTTTCATCACTAGTTTGTTTGAGCAACTTCAAGCCCTGCGCAGCGAACGCGAAACTTGGAAGCCCATTTTCTTGAAAATAGCCCCGGATTTTCACCAAAATCAAATCAAAGAGTTGGTAAAAACCATCAAAAAAGCCAAAGTCGATGGTGTCATTGCTACCAACACAACCATTTCAAGAGATGGTTTGAGAACCGACAAAAAAACCATTCAGAACATTGGGGCGGGCGGATTAAGTGGAAAACCAGTTTATGAAGCGTCAAACACCGTTTTGGGATTTTTAGCCATGGAACTCGGCGGAAATATTCCTTTGATTGGCGTGGGTGGTGTCTTTTCAAAAAGCGACTACAACGCAAAAATCTCTCGCGGGGCCAGCTTGGTACAAGTCTACACCGGCTTCATTTATGTGGGTCCGCGGATTGTGAGAAAAATCCTATCTTAGCGGGGCATGCAGCCCAAAAAATCAAAAACGCGCCTTGGATTATGGGCCATCGCGCTGTTGCTCATCCTGCCCTCATTTAGACCGCACAGTACTTTTTCAGTGCAATCTACCAACACTCCCAGCTGGGGATGTCCACTGCTCAACCCTGGTGAGAAAATCACCAAGCATAGTGCCTACAGTGTTTCCTACAACCACAAACACATGCAAGCCAATTGGGTGGCCTACGAACTAAAACTGTCCAACACACAGGGATTGGCAGAACGCGAAAGTCGGTTCATCGTTGACCCCATCATCCTCCCCCATACCGCAAGAACAGAAGATTACACCAAATCTGGTTTTGATCGCGGACATTTGGCGCCGGCGGCCGACATGAAATATTCTAGCCAAGCGATGGCGGAATCCTTTTACACCAGCAATATATCGCCCCAACGTCCAGGACTAAATCGCGGCATCTGGAAATTACTGGAAGAAAAAATCCGGGATTGGGCCCCTGCTAACCATCCACTTTTTATCGTTACCGGACCTGTCCTCACCGACACCCTCACCCAGTTCATTGGTCGATACAACCGAATTTCTGTGCCAAAGCGATTCTACAAAGTGGTCTTGGATACGGCTCAACCTGCCAGGGCGATTGGATTCGTGTTTAGCAACATCGGATCGTCTTTGCCTTTGACTCATTTTGCGTTAAGCATCGATGCCGTAGAGAAAATTACTGGTCGCGACTTCTTTCCCAACCTGATCGACACTCGCGAAGCAACCATTGAAAAAAGTGTGCAACTGCAACGCTGGAATTTTGAATAATTGTTGCTGAGGCAAATTGCATCAAACGCCCATACTCCAGGCAACCTCATTCACCCAATAGCCCTTACCATCGATCCACCAGAGCTGGAACGACAATATATATTTCAGCTTTTTGTATTTCACGGTATAATCATATTTGGTGATACCGTCGCCAGCCACACTCACAGTAATGCGCGGCCTTGGCACCACCTCCGCCATTTTGAAATTCACCTTACTCTGCTTCATTTTGAGCTGGGTTTTCAATAGCGATTTTTTGAATTTAAACTGATACGTAAGCCAAGTACCCTCCACCACTTGCTTCATGGTGGTGGTATCGTGTGATCGCCATTGTTTGATAAACTCCGCTTTGCTTACGTACCCCAAATTCATGCTGGGCTTTTTCATCAACAACCAGGCAATCAGGGTATCCAAGGCTTGCTCTTTGGTTGAAAAATAAAAGGGAATGGTATCGGTAGTATTGGCTGGGGCCACCGCAGTATCAACAGCACCTACCCCAACAGGAGCGATAAATGGTGTCCGCGAAAATTCCGACGATTTGCCAACCGCAGGAGAAAAACACATCGAAAAGAAAAAAAGCAGGATTAACCAAATTCCGATACGACCTTTGCTGTGCTTCACCATCATGCTGTAGCAAAAGTACGTTAACCCACCAAAAAATGTCGCATCGCCCTACCCAAAACCCAGGCAATCTCAACCAAGATTCCAACGAGCCCAATCGCTTGATCTTATCGAACAGTCCATACTTGCTACAACACGCCTACAACCCGGTGGATTGGCAAGAATGGGGCGATGCAGCATGGGCGCAAGCCACAGCAGAAAACAAATTGGTTTTGGTGAGCATTGGCTACAGCACTTGTCATTGGTGCCATGTGATGGAGCATGAGAGTTTCGAGGACTATGAAACCGCCGAAATCATGAACCAACATTTGGTGAGCATCAAAGTGGATCGGGAAGAACGTCCTGATATCGATATGATTTACATGGACGCTTGTCAGATCATGACTGGCAGAGGTGGTTGGCCTTTGAACGTGGTTTGTTTGCCAAACATGCAACCCATTTATGCGGGTACCTATTTCCCAAAGGAGCAATGGCAGCAGGTAATTTTACAATTGGCAGATGTCTACAAAACCGAGCCAGAGAAGGCCGTTGACTATGCCCAACGCATTCAAGAAAAAATCCAGCAAATCAATCGTTGGGAACAGGGCGATCGGATTACTCGAGCCCAATTAATGGGCTTGTTTGAGACTTTGGCGGAACAATTGGATTGGCAAGAAGGCGGTCCGAATCGTGCCCCAAAATTTCCATTGCCGGGTCAGTATGAATTTATTTTAGACCATCACTTACTCACCGAGGGCGAGGCGGCGAAGGATTATCTGCATTTGAGTTTGCTTAAGATGAGCCATGGCGGCATTTACGACACCCTTCGCGGTGGATTTTGCAGATACAGCACCGACGCATTGTGGTTTGCGCCGCATTTTGAAAAGATGCTGTACGACAATGCCCAGTTGATTTCTCTGTATGCGCGGGCTTTTGCATGGTCGGATGCGCCGTTATACAAAACCATTGTGGAGGAGTGCTTGAATTTCTGTGACAACGAACTAAGACTGAGCGATGGTAGTGCGGGGTTTGGCAGTGCGTTGGATGCCGACAGCGAGGGCATGGAGGGCAAGTACTATGTATTCACGCAGCAGGAGTTGGAGACGTTGTTATCGGAGGAGGATATGGCATTGGCCACGGTACAATTCGGGTTAAAGGCGGAGGGAAACTGGGAGCATGGGTATAACATTTTGCACCAGCCGTTGGCACCGTTACAGGTGATGGAGGCCACGGGACTAGCGGCCGGAGATTATTTGGAGCGATTAAAACGAATCAAAGCAACATTAAAGAGATATCAGGATTCGCGGATAAGGCCGGGATTTGACGACAAGGCGATAGGCAGTTGGAACGCTTTGCAGATAAAAGCCATGGCGGATGCCAGTTTTTATCTGCAAAGCGAAAATTTTGCCCAAGCGGCCGCGGCAGCGGCCGCTTGGGCGTGGGACACCTTTTGGAAAACCGACACCCTATACCGCATCCACAGAAAAGGAAAAACACAGATTCATGGATTCCTTGAAGACTATGCCTATTTCTGCGATGCCCTCATCGCCCTGTATCGCGTTAGCAGAAAAGCAGAGCACCTGGATCAAGCCGAAATACTATTGACTCGAGCCGTTGAACTATTCTACGACCCCAGTACGCAACAGCTGTCATTCACACCCAAGAACGGCGAGGCGCTATTTTTCAGAAAAAGCGATTTGAACGACGATGTAACACCATCACCCAATGCGGTTCTAGCCATGTGCCTATACCAGCTTGGTCAGTATCGCCACAAGACAGAATACACCGAACTCTCTCATACGCTGATTGCACAGGTTTCCAAAACGATGATTCAAAGTCCTGGATGGTACTTCCATTGGTGTCGACTGGCCCAAGCACAAACCCTGGGCGGTTGCCATGTAACGTTTTATGAAAATGAGCAGGGCGGTTGGACATCCAGCGAGGTGCTAGCCCTCATGAAACACCTACCCTCTTGGGCATTGGTGGAATACGAAAAAACCAGCAAACCCAGACACATTGTGATTTGCAGCGGCCAACATTGTATGCCAGCAGTAGAAACCATTGACCAAGCACTTGAAATTGCCCTAGACAGTTGTAGACTGATAGAATAACGCACTTTTGTTTAGTGCTATGGTGAATTTCCATAACTGAATGGTTGTTTTCAATGACACTGTTCAGACATATGTGTGAACGATACTTTTGTTGAAATGCAGTGAATGCATTGAAGCGAAAGAACCAATACTAACACATATGATAAAACACTACAAACCAATTTTTCGTCGCAGCCGATTCTCCCGATTCGGCTTGTTGATCATGTTGAGTTGCATGGCAGGCTACGTTCAAGCACAATTGAGCGGAAGCTACACCATCGACGCAACCAAAACTACTAGCGGCACCAACTATGCCAGCTGGTCGGCCTTTGCCTCCGCCATCGGCACCAGTGGTGTCAATGGCGCTGTGCGAGTAACTGTGATGACCGATGAAACTACCGCCAACGTGGTAACTTTCAACGCCATTACGGGGGCATCTTCTACAAACACCATCACCATTGATGGTAACGCAAAGCGCTTGTTATCGTCTTCGACCAACGAAGCCATTTTATTCAACGGAGCCGATTACGTAACGATGAGTAACTTGACCATTCAAAAAACCGGTACCGGAACTGCCCAAACAGGTATTCGTTTCACCAACGCATCGGACTACAATACATTGAATGGACTCACCATTGAATTCACTGCGCAGACATCCTCCTCTACTGCCGGTGGTGCTTATATTGCGTTCGCTTCATCGCCTACGAGTTTAACCACCACTACTACCAGTCAAAATGGATCGTTCAACACCATTCGCAACTGTATGATGAGAACGACCAACAGTGGCGCTCCTGGTCCAACTTTCGGTATTGTTGATCAACAGAGTACTTCTTTTTACACAAGTACGGCCAACAACAACACCTTTGAAGGAAACACCATTCGCAACTTTTTCTTCTACGCGATCTACAACCGTTACACAAACGGTGAACAGTTCATCAACAACGATATCAGTCGTTTGGCGGCGAGCAGCAGCAGTCCTTGCAACACCACGTTATACGGCATTTGGACTTACTACACCTACGGAACCAACCGCTCAACTTCTTACAGAGGCAACAACTTCCATGACATGCCCTATGCAGGAGCAAGCGCGAGTTCAACGTCAAACTACATCAATACCTATTACACTTTGTTTGGTTGGTACTTATATGGATCTGCGACCAACCCGGTTATTTTCGATGGTAACACCACACGTAACGTTGTAGCCTATTCTCAGTTCTTCCATGCATATTTATATTATGCGTATGCAATCAACTTCCAAAACAACGTTGTAGATAAAAACCAGTCCTACACCACCTCAGCAAATTACACCCACTGGATGTACTTTTGTTATGACAACAACGTAGTAAACAACCGAATCACCAACAACAGCTTCAACAATATGGGCTCTGGTGGTACTACGTATATTTTTTACAACTGGTACAACTACAACTCTGTTCGTAGTGTAAACGTTTGGGAAGATAACCGAATCGATAGTAACTCTTCTTCAGGAAACTTGTATACGACCTATTTGTATTACATGGGCTCAATGCGCGTTTCAAGAAATACGTTCACCAATAACCGCGGTGGAACCACCACCGGCTTGTGGTATGGTTGGTTGATTTACTACCCAAACAACTTGTGGTTCAATAACAACTTGATTGCAAACAACTACGGTTATTTTGCGAACTACAACATTTACACCTACAATTTCAACTCGGGTTGGACAGCAGACATTAGGCAAAACACCATCCATACCAGACATTCTAACTACCAATTCCATTTTGCCTATGGCTATTTGTTCCAAGAGATGAACTCCCGCTTCACCTTTGAAGGGAACATCATGGATGCCACATCAAATTACTACATTTACCCTGGTTATTTGAATTCTAATACCGCCAATAATATCCAATCCGTTAATTTCAACTCTTGGTTGGTAAATGCACCCGGCGCTACCCAATTGTGGCGAGTAGGAACCTCTAACTACAACACCTACAGCGGTTACAAGGGCGATGCAAAAGTGGGATCTGCTGAAAACTACACCAATCCACAGTGGGTTGATTTTGCGAAACTCGATATGCGCTCCAACGCGTTCGAAACCCAAAACAACAAGCCTACAAGTACTCTTTCAACAACCGACTTGAGCAAAAAGCCAAGAAATATTGGTCGCAGCGATCGCGGTGCATTGGAAAACTACATGGACATCACAGCGACCAAGACATCATTTAGTTTGGCAAGCAGCGTTTGTGCCGGACATGAAACCACTGCTGACATCACCATTAAAAACACGTTTGTTGATACCATCTACAATTTCTTCGTGGCCTACAGCATCAATGGCAAAGCCACCCGCGAATTGGTAACCCAACGTATTTTACCAGGCGATTCCTTGTTGTACAAATTCAAAACACCTGTAGTTTTGGAAGTTGCCGGTCAAACTTCTGTTAAAATCTACTTGGACATCAACGACGATAATTCTCGTAACGATAGTTTCTCATTTAACACCTTGGTTAAACCTGCTCCAGGTGGTGGATTTTATGAGTTCTCAACCAAAACTACTACCCCAAATACAGCAATTTATCAGCGAGGCAAACCCAATGATATTACTGTAATCAACCAACCCGTGATTTACGACGTTCGTGCACCACGCATTTACAGCAACAGCACCTACGGTACCGCTTCACCCAGCGATTGGTATGCAACCGTACAAGCGTATACCGCATCCGGCAAAGCCATCAGCGGCGCTACATTGACTCCTCCAAGCGGATCTACCAACTTGGAAGTACAATTCAAAACCGCGGATGCTGCTTTGGAAGACAGTTTGATTACTGTGGTCTTGAAAGTAACTGACAACAACAACGGTTGCGATACATTCATCCGCCGTCGTGTGTTGATCTACCCTTCTATTACACCTGACTTTACCTTCCCTGCAAAAATTTGCAACGGCGATGAAGTATTGTTCACCAACACCTCTACTGTTCGCTCGGGAGCAATGGAATTCTTCTGGAATTTTGGTACCGGTAGCGCAGCAGATACCTCAAATGCACCAGAACCTGTATTTGAATTCCCAAGTGCAGGCAAATTCAAAGTCACTTTGACTGGCAAGACTCTACCTTTCGGCTTCGTATTCACCAAGACCTACGAAATTGAAGTTAACGCAATCCCAACAGTTGCCTTCGATAAGGGAAATGCTTGTTTGGGACAAGATTTGGTATTCACCAACAAGACCAATCCTTTGACCGCAAAAATGACTTGGGATTTCGGAAATGGTGCAAAAGCGACCACAACAGATGCTAAATACAAGTACAGCAAAGCAGGTACATACAACGTAACCTTGAGTGCTGATTTGAATGGTTGTGTGGCCAAGTTAACCCAGCGTGTGTATCAGTTTGAGAAGCCCGTGGCTAAATTCACACAAAAGAGTGGCACTTGCGACAACGACAAATACGAATTCACCAACCAAACTACCATTGGTAGCGGCTTGGTGGGTAGCTTCTGGAACTTCGATGACAATGGTAGCGTAAGTACGGATGACGAACCATCCTACACCTTCTCCAAGGCAGGCAAGAAAAACGTAAAATTGGTGGCCATGTCAGAATTTGGCTGTAAAGACTCCATGATCAAAGTAGTAGAAGTGCGTGAATCGCCTAAAGCTGGCTTCACCAATACTGCGGCTTGTTCTTTGACACCAACTGAATTCACCAACACCACCGCGGATGTAGCAGGTTCAGTTGCTAACTACACATGGAACTTTGGCGATGGAACTACCAGCAAAACCAAATCTCCATCTAAGAACTGGATCAACTTGGGTCCTAAAACAGTAACCTTGCTGGTAACCTTGGATAACGGCTGCTCAGACATCACAACAAAAACTTTGTCTGTGGCTACACAGCCCAAAGCGAATTTCTCTGCTTCTGATGTATGTGCCGGTGACCAAGTAGTATTTGTAAACAACACCACATGGCCTCAAGGCGATATCAGCTACAACTGGGATTTCGGAGATAACACATTCTCAGCCAACAGCGACCCTTCTAAGTTGTACAACATTGTACAGACCACCAGCTACAACGTTACCTTGTACGCATACATTGCCGGTGGATGTGCGGATTCAATCACACAGCGTGTGACTGTAAACGAAGCACCCCGTACCTGTGATTTCCAAGCCACTCCAAACTACGGCTTTAGCTATCACGGCGTGAAAGTAGAGCCGGTGAATGCATCTGGTGCAGCGGGTGGACAAAATAACGTAGACTACACATGGGTATTTGCCGGTGGTGGAACACTGAAGTCTAAGGATGTAAACGCAGCAGTAAACTACGACTTGCAGAGTGACGGTGAATACACCGTAACGATGAAAGCAGTTGTACGTCAGACCGGTTGCGAATGCTCAAAGACCAAGAAGATTGTGATGAACCGCGCAGCGGTGAAAGATTTGCAATCGGTAGGTGTGGCAGTTTATCCTAACCCAACGGCTGGCGACATCAAAGTGGCTACCACAGAAACCTTCGGCGCAATGATCACAGTAAACGTGATGAGCATTGAAGGCAAGATGGTAAGCACACGCACTGTAGCCAACGAAGGTGTGATGGTATTGAATACCGATGGATTGAGCAACGGGGTTTACTTGGTACAAGTTATGTCAGGCGACAAGCAAGTAACCAAGAAGATCACCGTGCAGAAATAAGTCCCATATTTTCACAGTATATGGTTTTTGGTTTAGGGGCCAGCGCTTTCGCGCTGGCCCCTTCTTTTAATTCACCATCAACCGCGCAGAACCACTACCCTGTAGGGTTTTCACACGCACAAAATAAATACCCGCATTCAAACGCTGAATATCCAATTGGTTATCGGTAACCGATAATCCCACAACTTCTCTTCCAGAAACATCAAAAACCATTACCTCAGTTATCTTCCCTTCAATACCCAAAGAAACTTTTCCGTTGGCTGGATTTGGATATAAATTCAATAACTGCTTTTCATTCAACTGGGCGATACCATTCTTCATATCCCACAGTGGCTGAGAAACCGACGCCAAAACAGGTGCGCCGTAAGTGCCCAAATTCACCGACTCAGAAATGCCGGCACCAAAATCACTCGCTACGAAACCAACAACAGACAAATCGGCCGGCTTAAAACGAGCGTAAATGGCTCCTGTAGGACCAAAATCGGCAACTGTTGGCATACCCAACGACAACATACTATCTGGGATAATGAGCGTAAACGAATACGTCTGCTTATCACCTGCTTTTAAAATATCTGAACCCGCGGTTACCGTTGTACCGTGTTTACCACCGTCAGCAGACCAAACCACACGGTTGTGGTAATACCCTACTAAGGTTTTGTTTTTGCCAAAAAAGACACTTTGACTATCCTTTGTCAGCGCAAAATCTACTTTCTGATCCCATCCAGCGCCCAATCCGCGTACCCCATTCTCACGCAACATCACACCAAAACGCAATCCCGATTTCACCCAAGCATCTTGGGCCGTCATTTCAAGAGTACCGGTTACTTTTCGGGTGCTTTGATTAAACACCAAATTATTCAACTTCAACTCCAATCCTTTTGGTGCATTGGCTACAGCCAAATCAACCGCTGCCTTTATTTCACTCGCCGTGGCAACCACCTTTTCGCGATTCACCACAACAACAGGCATAGAGTCGATGTCTAAAGGTGCCCATTTATTGTGCATATTGTCATTGATGTGATGCGATACAAAATCTGCCTTATTGGCCATCGTCAATGCCAAGGAATCCAATGCAACATTTACGGCAGGACATTGGGTACACCATGTAGCAGTATAGGCTTCCACCAATGCTTTATTCGTACCTGAGCCACCACCCTGTTGGGCAACAAAATCAAAAATCAATGGCAAGGTATCATTGGAAACTTGATCATCTCCACCGCCGCCATTGAGCGATATCCAGGCCTTCACACGCGCGCGGTCTCCAACTTGCATGTCGCGAAGCAACGTATGACTAATTTGCGCACTGCGATAATCGGTAAAATTCACAAACGACAGCGGCACAGAAACAACGGCCTCCGCATTCACTTGCAACTGTAAATTATAGTCTGTGTTTTGCGCACTCCCATGCAAGGTAAATACCCCGTCTATGGTTAAAGGCACCGCATTCCCCGCCTTCACGTAAGAGGTACCCGCAGGTCGGTTGGTATAACCCAAAGCCAATGAAGCATCATTGGTTTTAATCGCGCCGGTTTTGAAGGTCACAAAAGAATTATCAGAGAAAGCCTTGCCTTGCGAGGCAACATCATTCAACAAATCGCTGAGCGATGATAGGCTGTACGACTCAAATGGACCCAATTGAATGCCGTTCGACTGCTTGTTTTTGAGGGGAAAGTTGTTGGCGTACCAAGCGTATTCTGAGCCCCAACCCATACGCACGATGTGTATAGACCCTGTTGTTTCCTCCAACACCACTGCGTTGTAAACATAACTACCATATTTGTTGGCGGTGTCAGTAGCCAAAGCAAACGATTGAAATTTGATCCAAAACTGTCGGTTCGGTGCAGCCCCAAACGTTTTCACCAATACCCTATCGTTGCTACCATTGGCGATAATGCCTCCCACAACCACCGAATTGTTGGCAACGCGTGGATCGGGCAGACTGTTAATGACAAAATTCGCAGCGGGCAACATTGATGGACCCGTTTTGAAATCATTGAAAGTTACAACCCCGTTTTTGGTAGCCCGGAATTTTTTATCGGTCCGAACATCCACAGAACCATTTAATGCAAAGTCGAAAGGAATTAAACCCTCAACCGTAAATCCTTGCGTAGCGGTATCCCAAGGCAGTTCCTTCCAGCCGTTCCCTTCGGCCAAATCATCGCGTTCTGCATTCAGAAACCGGGGATTCAACCCTTTATTTCCTTGTGCGTTCGCTTTTACCTCAGCGATGTGATATCGATTTTGGGCCGATGCCGAGGCAACGAATAACAGGCCCGACAATAGTGGGATAAACCGTTTGTTTTTGGACATTTCAATCAATTATACAGTGGATGTTTTGCGAAGGTTTAAAGCGCCTTCACTTCATTCACCAATTTTTGCAAGCTGGCTTTGGCATCTCCAAACAGCATTCCACATTTGGGGTGGAAGAACAATTCGTTTTCGATACCTGCATAACCGGCTTTCATGCTTCGCTTCAATACGATAATTTGCTTCGACTGATCCACATCCAAAATGGGCATGCCATAAATTGGGCTGGTAGGATCCGTTTTCGCTGCAGGATTCACAACATCATTGGCACCCACAACCAAAACCACATCGGTGGTAGCAAACTCGGGGTTGATGTGTTCCATTTCAATCAATTTATCGTATTCAACGTTGGACTCAGCCAATAGTACGTTCATGTGACCAGGCATCCGTCCTGCTACAGGATGAATCGCGTATTTCACATCAACGCCTTCTGCTTCCAACAGGTTTTCCAATTCGTGACAAACGTGCTGCGCTTGTGCCACCGCCAAACCATAACCTGGCACGATGATCACTTTCGATGCATATTTCATCATGATGGCAACGTCGGTTGCTTGTACCTCACGTACACTTCCCCCTGATGCGCTGGTGCTGCTTCCACCACCATTTCCACCGGCCATACCGATCAGAACGTTCATCAACGAGCGATTCATCGCTTTACACATGACAACGGTAAGAATGGTACCGGCAGATCCTACCAATACACCACCCATCAGCATGACTTTGTTCTCGTACAAGAAGCCACCACAAGCGGCAGCAACACCTGTAAATGAGTTCAACAAAGAAATCACCACGGGCATATCTGCACCGCCAATAGGAAATACAAACAGCAATCCATACACGATGGCCAAACCAATGGTTACATAGAAATACAGCGAAGATTGTGTAGCGTTAAACTCATTGTAATTCAAGTATGCCACACCCAAGATGGCCACCAACACAACGGCATTGATAATTTGTTGAGATGGAAAACGGAAATCGCCAATTTTGCCATTCAATTTACCCCACGCCACGATTGAACCTACAAACGAAATGGTTCCAATGATCAAACCAGCAATTACTGGGATGTACATACCCAAGCTAACGGCAGGCAAGTTAGTCATCGCCTCTGGATTCGCTGCTTCGTGCAACAAATGACGCCATTCAATGATAGAAATCAACGCGGCACTCAAACCACCCATACCATTGAACAAACTCACCATTTCTGGCATTGCGGTCATTTGAACCCGCTTGGCCATCAACGTACCAATCACGGTTCCTGCAACAATCGCTGCAACGATATAAGCCAGGTTATTGATAACATGAAATCCCTCCCTGTTAAAAAACAAGGCAGCAATAACAGCCACCGCCATACCAAATGCCGCCACCAAGTTACCCTTGCGCGCAGAATCTGGCTGTCCCATCATTTTCAAACCCACCACGAAGCTCACTGAGCCCACGAGGTATCCAATTTCCATATACGGCATCATGACGCTTTTTCTCCTTTCGGTTTCTTCTTAAACATTTCCAACATACGGTCGGTCACCACAAATCCACCAATCACGTTCAAGGTACCTACAAACACGGCCAATGTGCCAAAAACCAACGACAAAGTATCGTCGGGAGACGCGTTGCCCATCACAATGATGGCACCAATCAACACCACCCCGTGAATGGCGTTTGCACCACTCATCAAAGGCGTATGCAACACGCTGGGCACGTGCGAAATCAATTCAACACCCACGAAGATCATCAGAATGACCAAGTAGATGAGGTTTAACATATTCTGTTGTTCGTATTGCTCGATCAGTTTGGCAATACCCTCGAAAATTGCTTCCATCGTTCCTGTTTTTATGCGTTATGATAAATTTCACCGTTTGAGCAAATCAAACAGCCTTGTACAATCTCATCGTTGCGATCCAAAATCAATTCTCCTTTGGGGGCGATTAACTTCAGCAACTCCCAAATGTTCCTTGCAAACAATTCACTGGCATTGGCACTCAATTCAGACGGCATATTCACGGCTCCCACCAGTTTCACACCACCCACAATTTTCACCTCTCCAGCCGATGTCTGAGTGCAGTTACCACCCTGTTCCGCTGCCATATCGATCAGCACAGAACCCGATTTCATCAAGCCCAATTGCTCATCATCCACCAAAATAGGGGCCTTTCTTCCTGGAACCAAGGCAGTAGTAATCACCAAATCAGCCTGTGCCAAACTCTTATTTACCGCTTCTCTTTGCGCCGCGCGATACTCTTCTGTGGCCTCTTTGGCGTATCCGCCTTCAGAACCCACTTCAACGCCTTTTACTTCGATAAACTTTCCACCCAACGACTGTACCTGCTCTTTGGTTTCTGGTCGCACATCCGTTGCCTCAACCACAGCACCCAAGCGCTTGGCCGTAGCGATGGCCTGCAAACCCGCAACACCCACACCAAAAATCAACACTTTGGCTGGCGTTACAGTACCCGCAGCTGTCATCAACATTGGAAATATTTTATCAAGGTGATAAGCACCTTCAATTACGGCACGGTATCCGGCCAAATTGGCTTGAGAACTCAATACATCCATGCTCTGAGCACGAGAAATACGAGGGATAGCATCCAAACTCAACACCGACACACCTGCAGCATTAAAAGTGGCCACCAATTCGGCATTGCTGCGGTGATACATCAAGCTCACCCACAAACTGCCCTTGGCCAACCCTTTGGCCACATCGGCCTCCGGCATATTGATTTGTACGTACATGGCCACATCGGTCATGGCGGAGCGACCAACTACTTGGGCACCTGCTTCTTTATACAAATCATCTGAAAAATGCGAGCCCAATCCTGCGCCCGCCTCTACCAAAACTTCATTGCCCATTTGGATCAGACTCTTTGCCACTTGAGGAGTAATGGCTACACGGTGCTCTCCAACACGGGTCTCTTTTAAGACGGCTATTTTCACAATCGTTAATTAGATTTTGAAGCGAATATACACAAAAAAAGGGGGCTTATCGCCCCCTTTTACCCGCTATTTATTGATAATTTACAATTTACAAATCTTTGCTACACCCCTGCTATTCCTCAACGTATAGACACCCGATTTCCACGTGCGCACATCCATCAAACCTGGCGCAACCCAAAGTACAGGCACCTGGGCTCCGGTAACATCCGTCGCAACCCAACCATCCACATCGATATCACCCTCAATGCGAATAAAAGCGGCTGTTGGATTTGGATAGACTTCGATCCTACCTAAAAGCCCGCTGTTGGTGGGTTCCTTTGCGTCTAACCGACCAATAAATCCATCGCGATATCGCACCTGCGTAGCAGTAAACACCCCCGAAACAGGATTGACCGTACCGCTCACTTCCATCACCGGAATGCGCTCATCCAAAGACAACCACTTGTAACTCACCGTTTTTCTGGGCAAGGGAAATTTCCCAAATTGAGAAGTCACGGTATCAATCTCATCCACATAAGTCCGCAAACGCAACACATTCGTATACTCCTTGTAAGGCGTTTTGATCGTCCCCCAACCATCGGCATCATTGTAACGCTTACCCGCCTGTACCAGGGAAAACAAATCGCCAGGAATGCTAAATTTAAAATTGAAGGTCGTAGTGTCCTTATCCCCGAAATTCAACGGAAATTGATAGATCTCATCCTCATCCTTGTACATCGACGCCAGCGGAAACCCCGAATATTGGTAACCAATCCCCTCCGCTTTGAATACCTTACTACTGTTGGTATAAAAGGAATATACGTTCGTCAATGTAATCGGACCTGCACCCACCGTATCCGCCGTTTTCTGTCCGATCTGCCCGAAAAAATAAAATGAATAAGGCGTTTTTGTCGCACTGTAATAATTCAACAATTGCTGTCGCTGCGGCGTCATCGCACTGAAATCCCAAGACTTGTTGGCACCGCCCGTTTCAAAATCAGCCGGCAACTCCGTGGGCAACGCATTGGAATATCGTAGCGTATCGCCCGACTTGGGCATTTGACTCGCCGTTATGGTTGGCTGAGCGATGGCTCCAACCGACATAAGTCCAACAACGCAAAAAATCCATGATTTCATGATAAACAAATATACAATTCTCGATGAACTTTGGGTTGTTAATCTGAGCAAAAAAGCCGATTTTTGCAAAAGTTATGGAATATCGTTGGCGCGCAAAACCTTTACCCAATCAGGAACAGGTATTGCAACTCTCCGAGAGCATTCGCGTTAACCCATACATAGCCACCATCTTGGTTCAACGGGGCATCGACACCTACGAAAAAGCTGAGAAGTTCTTCCGTCCAAAACTAGAAGATTTGCACAACCCCTTCGAAATGAAGGACATGGATGTGGCCATCAAACGAATTCAAGCGGCAGTTACCAACCAAGAAGGCATCTTGGTTTATGGCGATTACGATGTAGATGGCACCACCGCGGTGAGTATTGTTTACTCGTATTTCAAATCGTTCAACCAAAACATCGAATACTATATCCCCGATCGCTACAAAGAAGGCTACGGGATCAGTAGAGCCGGACTCGAATACGCGGCTGCCAATGGATTCACATTGGTCATCACCCTTGACTGCGGTATACGCTCGAATGAATTGGTGGACTATGGCAATCAACTTGGATTAGAAATGATCATCTGCGACCACCACCTACCCGGTGAAACATTGCCAAAAGCCGCAGCGATCCTCAACCCCAAACGCAGCGATTGCACCTACCCTTACAAAGAACTTTCAGGCGCAGGCATCGGATTCAAACTCATCCAGGCCTACAACGAAAAGCAAGGTATGCCCACCGAAATGGTGTACGACTACCTCGATATGGTGGCCGTGAGCATCGCCTCTGACCTGGTAGATATTCGCGGTGAAAACCGTGTTTTATCATTCTATGGCCTGAAAAAACTCAATGAAAATCCCAGCATCGGCCTGCAAACGCTGCTCGATGACTGTCCCAAAAAAGAACAATACACCATCTCTGATATCATCTTCGGCATTGGTCCACGCATCAACGCAGCCGGTAGAATTGCCGATGCCAAAGCCGCGGTAAAGGTGCTCATCGAAAAAGATTACAACACCGCCAAGAAATACGCCAAAGTACTATCAGAAAGAAACCACGAACGCAAAGAACTCGATTCTGACATCACCCGCGACGCAATCGATATGGTGCAAAACAGCCCACGACTGCTCAGCAAATACTCCATGGTGCTCCAAGGCGAAGGCTGGTCGAAAGGTGTCATCGGCATCGTCGCCTCCCGCATGGTAGAGCAATTCTACAAACCCACCATCGTTTTCTCACTCAATGATGGCATGCTCACGGGTAGTGCCCGCAGTATCAAAACCTTCGACATCCACGAAGCCATCGGTGCCTGTGGCGATTTGGTAGAGCAGTTTGGCGGACATAAATATGCCGCTGGATTGAGTATCAAAGTGGAGAATTTCGATGCCTTTGCAGACAGATTTGAAGCCATCGTGAGAGAAACTGTTACCGAGGAAGATTTGGTCCCCGTGGTAGAGTACGACCTAGAAATGGACACATCCCTGATCACCCCAAGCATGATGAAAATTTTGAAACAAATTTCTCCATTCGGGCCAGGAAACTCCATCCCCGTCTTCAGAAGCAACAATCTTAGAGCCAACCAAACGGCCAAAATCCTGAAAGATCGCCACCTCAAAATGCAAGTACAAACGCCCAACGGTCCGATGGACTCCATTGGCTTTGGCCTGGCAGAATATTGGCCATCCGTCACCGACAGTCAAATCTTCCACGCCTGTTATTGCATCGAGGAGAACACCTACAACGGACGCACAAATTTGCAGCTCCGTTTGCAAGACATCAAAACCAATTAATCAGGAATTTCCTATCTTTCCGGGGTGAAGCGCAAACATTTCATCCAAACTTTCTCCGCCACCGCTCTTGGCACCGCCCTGCTGCCACAATCCGTTCACGCCGATACCTTGGCCAATGCAGGAAAGCCACCCAAAGGCAAAAAATCGCCTGAGTACATCGTTCCGCAAACCCCTGGGGTCTCTGCCGCACCCCACAACGAGGTTTTTTGGGGCGCTGTTGCCAAAAACTTCACCCGACCTGAAGGGTTTATCAACCTTGAAAACGGCTATTTCAGCCACCAGCCACAAGGCACACTGCGCTTTCACAACGATGCAGAAACCACCATCAATACCCAAACCAGCCACTTCATGCGCACCGCACAAACCCAAGCCATCGAAGCCGCAAGGACAACCTTCGCCGAGTTTCAAGGTTTGATGCCAGAGGAAGTTGCTTTTACCAGAAATACCACCGAAAGCCTCAATATCGTTATCATGGGCACCCAATGGCAGCCGGGCGATGAAGTGATACTGGGCGATCAAGACTATGGATCCATGGTGGAAGCCTTTCAACAGGCCGTTGCTCGCTGGACGATCCGCCTTAATGTTGCCGAAGTCCCCATGCACCCCAATAGCGATGCAGAAATCATTCGGGCCTATACCTCGTTGATTACCCCTCGCACGAAAATGCTGCACCTGACACAAATGGTCAACCTAACCGGACAGCTGATCCCGGTAGTGGCCATAACCCGAGAAGCCAAAAGGATTAATCCCAATATTTTTGTGGTGGTAGACGCCGCACATAGCCTCGCCCATACCCCATTGGATCTATGGGAATTGCGCAATGCCGGGGTTGATGCCATTGGCGGCAGTTTACACAAATGGCTCTGCAACCCCATCGGCGTGGGTTTTTTGTTCATGAAACAGAAGAACATTCGTGAAATCTGGCCATTGATGGGCGATATCAGCGCAGAGCGAACCGATATCCGCAAGTTTGAGCACCAAGGCACACGTCCGATCGACTCTCTACAAACCATCGCCAAAGCCATCGAATTCCATCGCCTCATCGGCAGCGCGAACAAATACAACCGCCTCACCTACCTCAAACTCTTGTGGATAGGCAACAAACAAGCCCTAGAAACCTTCGGGAAAGGATTGGGTATTTTGAACGATCCTCAATACCAAGCCAATATGAACGCGGTAACCAACCTCACCGTATTTGATTCATTCAAATTACAATCGCCTTTGTTGCCCTTCAGCCGGGGTGGTGCCATCGCTACCGCCGCGCTCAATGGTTATACACCCAGCGAGTTAGCACAAACGCTGATGAGCAAATTTGGCATATTCACTGTTGGCATTGACCACCCCGTGGTTCGAGGCGTACGCGTAACACCACACCTAAGCAGCAGCGCCAGTGATTGCATCGCTTTAAACAAAGCCTTCACCGCCTTGTGTGTGGATTTGATTCCGCATTTGGAACCCCAGAAAAATTGATTGTTTTAATCGCTCACTTTCACCCTCACAACAACATCATTGAGGGTATCGCTGTCCGTAAGTCCTGCCGCAAACACAGTTTTGTATTTTTTCAACCCCAACAATTCCGCACGATCCATATTGCCATCCCTGCGGGCATGAAAATTATCCCATAACAGCACAGAGCCCTTTGGCAACCAATCATGTGCACCGCTGTCTTTGGTATCTACGGACCAAATAGAAAGCGTACGACTTTCTTTGGGCCACTCGTTCACCGGCTTGGGCGATAGCCATTCTCCGGTTGCTGATTTCGGATGCAATTGCGTTTCCGCACCCCAAGGATCAAGATCTTCGGATACATTAATGGCTGGAAGTTGATGTACCAAAACCCCATTGGCATAGGGCGATGTCTTTATCCATTTCAGGACTTGGACGATGGAATAATTTCCCTCAGGACATACAAGTCTCCGCCCCCAAGGATAGGGCAAATCAGCACCCGGAAAGGCCACCAAAAACATCCCCACAGAAACCAACCCTTTCAGCAAACGATTCAAGAACTGAATTTCAACCCGCATGATCAAATCCAAGCTATACATCGACAGCAAGGCCATGATGGGCGATACCGTAACAAAAACACGCACGAGTCCGTGAGACCCCATCGCGCCTTTCCACCACAAAACACTGTGGGCAACAAAAAAGAATCCCAGTAAGGGCCACCACAACCACAAGGCGATTTGACTGTTGGGCGCAGGTGTTTTTTTATTCAATCGTTTGAAAACGTACAAAACCACAAACGCCAATGATACCAGGCACAACACAGCGACAATAATGCCCATGATTTCCCGCTGATGCATCGCGTAATGCCAAAAACTACCATGTCCGGCATCAAACCCACCATCTGTTTCTTGTCGCACATAGGGATTCTGAACGATCAGCCAATTCCATTGTTTATGAATGATCGCGCCCACTACCCCATACAACGCAACACCCACCGCAGCCCAAGGCATATAACGCCAACGGTTCCTAAAGGCCAAAAAGACCAAAATCGCCCCCAGGAGCACAAAGCCTTCGCTCCGAATTACGGGCAGAAACGACGCCACGATGGTTGCTGTTTTCCAGCGATTCCCGGCAAATAAATAACATATCCAAACCAACACCAAGGCATTGGAGGGCTCAGTGAGTGCCGAGTGGGTATTAGCCAAAACGATGGGCTGCCAGGCAAACAAAAAAATCACCATCCAGGGGTTTTTCAGGCCCAACTTTCTGGCGGTAAGGTACGATAGCCATGCAGTTGCCAGTACACAGAGATGGTTGAGCAACAAAACCGCGCCTATGCCCCACTGCGCAAACGGCATTGCCAAGGCGGTAAAAAATGGCTTGCCCCACTGATCCAACAACAACTCGGGGTGCTGCCACGCCCATCGCGCATATAAATAATGATTCCACGAATCTTGTCCACCCGCCGGCACCGACATTGTCCGAGACACAAACAAATCAACCACGGCCACAAGCAGCATGGCCATGGCGGCCGCACTTGAGTTGCGATTCCATTCGATGCGATTCCAGGAGAATTTGGCCGACATGCGGCGAAGTTAATAAAAAGGGGCGGCAATCTCACGATTGCCGCCCCCACTCGATTTTCCCACCCAAGGCGGAAATCAATATTAGTAAGTACTGTGCACCAACATCATATCTTGAATGCGCTTTTCAGCATGCAAAATAGCGGCCTGTTGGTTGTTTACGTTTTCACGCTCAGACTTTTTGTAAATTTCAAGGATGGTGTTGTAGATATTCTCGGTTTGTGACATGGCATTTTCACGCACATAACCGTTGTATTCAGAATATACGTTGATCAATCCACCGGCATTAATTACGAAGTCAGGGGCATAAATAATGCCTTTGGCCTTCAATGCATCACCATGGATTTTCTCATCTTCCAACTGGTTGTTTGCTGCACCCGCAACAATCGCACACTTCAACTTTGGCAAGGTTACATCGTTAATGATTCCACCCAAAGCACATGGAGCAAAGATGTCAACATCCAAGCCAATCATATCTTCGCCGCTCACGATGGTAGCACCGAAACGGGTAGCTGCTGCTTGCAATGAAGAATCATTGATATCAGCAACGTACAATTTAACACCTTCTTTGTGCAAGTATTCCAACAAGTGCATACCCACTTTACCGATACCCATAACAGCGGCAGTGCGACCTGCCAAGCTATCATTGCCCCAAGCCTGTTTGGCAGAAGCTTTGATACCCATGTAAGTACCGTAAGCAGTAACGGGCGATGGATCTCCACCTCCACCCATGCTCTCTGGCAAACCCACTACGTGGTCTGTTTCCATATTTACATACTCCATGTCGCGGGTAGTAGTTCCCACATCTTCAGCAGTGATGTATTTTCCGTTTAAGTTTTCAACGAAGCGACCGAATTTGCGCATCAATGCCTCAGACTTCATTGTGTTGGGGTCGCCAATGATTACCGCTTTTGCACCACCCAAATTCAAGCCTGCTACTGAGGCTTTGTAGGTCATACCGCGCGACAAACGCATCGCATCACGGATAGCGTCTTTCTCGTGGGCATAATGCCAAAAACGAGTACCACCCAATCCGGGGCCCAATACAGTGTTGTGAATGGCAATAATTGCCTTAAGTCCAGTTGCGTGATCTTGACAAAACACGATTTGCTCGTGATTGGTAGATTCCAAACCTGCAAATAAATCAAATGATGTTGCAGGCAAATTCTGAGTTTGAACGTCAGCCATGATAATGGTGCAAAGATACGGAGATTTGGTATAAAAAAATCGTTTTTAGAAGTGTCAATCAGACACTTAAGATTGCGATGGAATGGGCCTCGGCGGGTATTTGGCTGCCGCGTTTGCAATGGCGCGAATATGATCTGGTGTAGTGCCACAGCAACCGCCCACAATATTCACCCAACCTTCTTTGCACCAATCCTCCAACACCGCCGCCATACCTTCTGGGGTGTCGTCATACTCCCCAAATTCGTTGGGCAAACCCGCATTCGGATAACAGCTAATCGGCACCCAAGCCACGCGGGCCATTTCTTCGATGAACGGACGCATTTGTGGTGCGCCCAAGGCACAATTCAGTCCCACACTCATCAAATTTCCGTGCGATATTGAAATCCAAAAAGCTTCTGCAGTCTGTCCGCTTAACGTCCTACCGCTATTGTCTGTTATCGTACCGCTCACCATCACAGGAATATCCAATCCGCGTTCTTCTTTGATGGTATTAATCGCGAAAAGCGCCGCCTTACAATTGAGGGTATCGAAAACGGTTTCCACCAGCAGCAAATGCACCCCAGCATCCAACAAAGCATTGGTTTGTTCGGTATAGCAGGCCACTAGTTCGTCAAACGACACCGCACGATAGCCAGGATTATTCACATCGGGCGATAAACTAGCGGTTTTGTTCGTAGGTCCGATAGAACCTGCCACATACCTCGGTTTTGAGGGGTCCATGGCGGTGTATTCTTCCGCGGCGGCGAGCGCAAGCGCCGCCGCCGCGGAATTCAATTCCTTCACCAAATCCACCATGTGGTAATCCAACATAGAAATGGCATTGGCATTAAACGTATTTGTTTCAATGATATCGGCACCCGCCGCCAAAAATTGCTTGTGAATATCCGAAATTATTTGTGGCTGAGTCAACACCAACAAATCGTTGTTCCCTTGCAATGCATGGCCAAAATCAGCAAATCTCTCTCCACGGTAATCCGCCTCAGACAGTTTGTGTTTTTGTATCATCGTGCCCATGGCCCCATCGATGATTAGTATTCGCTCACGCAAATGGTCTTGTATGTTCATTTTGAAATTTCTTTTATGGTTTGATCCAATACCCGCGCCATCAAATCCAATGCGGTATGGGCTGTCATTCGATTCTGTTCGTCAATACACGCTTCCAACCGCACAGGCAGCTTGGTTTTGGCAATCAGCATCAGTGGCGACACTGGTCCTTCGCCTTTTTTCGTTGGATAACGAAACTGTACAAATGCCCGTTGCGCGTCGGCATTATTCAGCGTTGGAAAATCTATGGCCTGTGGCAATCCGTCCTCCACATTCCTCGCATAATACACCACCTCTGGCTCATCTTCGTACAACGCCTGCACATCAACATGCTGCATCAGCGTATGCGTTTTCTCAGCAAACACCTGGTCAAATGCCTGCTCTGCGATGCGATAATCACTGGCTGAATCCTTTGGCTGAAAAACCACCATCGCTTTGTATTTAAAGGCCACATAACCTTTGCCATTGGCAAATTCTGCATAAAAATACCGCCCCTTATCGATTCCACCTTTCAGCAGATTTCGCTTTTTCAGCGATTGCATGAATGACTTAAAACGCTCCTCCGACGTAATAGACAAAGCCAAAAAACGCCCCTCCGAAAGTCCGAAAGCCACCACATCCGAATACAAAGCCAAACCCGGTTCTCCGGCATCTTTCACTTTTGAAAAAATGGGCAGTTTCGAAACAGTTTCACGCAATGCAGTTACACCCGCAGGTGGCACCGTTGAAGCAGCAAAATCGCCCCGCAGCAACTTGGTTTGCACATGCAAAAACCATTCTGCCGTGGCAGGCACAACCAACACCAGCCTACTTCGGGCATTGAAATTATACCACAAATAAATACCAACAGAAATGACGGTAAGGGCTGTAAGACCCATGATCGTAAAAGCGATTCTTCGAAATCCTTTGTCTACCACAACTGCAAAGGAACAACACAGAATGCAAATGCACGCGGGAATGTGCAATCTGCCATAAAATAAATTTGGGTGTCTACCGCATCGGCAAACACCCAAACCAAAGAGTTACTGATTAAAATAAACCTTACTTCTTGCAGCAAGGTTTGCCTTCTGCACCACCGGCACAAGCCTTTTTTACAGGCGCAGAACCTGGGGCTGCAATGGGAGCAGCTACCGCTGAAGCTGGAGCAGCAGAAGCAGCAGCCTCTGTATGTCCGCCACACTTGTGCTCAGCAGAACCACCGCAAGCGGCCTTAGGCGCCATGGCAGGAGCGGCAACTGAAGCAGATGCTGCAGAACCTTCTTTCTTGCAACAAGCCTTTACCTCACCGTTGGCTGCACCGGCTTTGCTACATCCTGCAGCAGAACCTTCTTTTTTGCAACAAGCTTTGGTTGGCGCTACTGCATCAGCAGGAGCAACTTTCGCCACTTCAATGGCAGGTGTAGTATTGGCAGTTTCGGCCGCTGTTTGGGCCTGAGAAGCGATTGCAAATCCTGCAATCAACAATCCAAAAGCAATGATTTTTTTCATAATTTTTATCTATTTATACAAATATACAACTTTGAAATCAGAATTACCATTTCGCAATAACCGTCTCTCCGCCCACCGTTTTTTGGTTCAATTCTACCAAAATCTCAGCATCCAATGGCAAGTACAAGTCGATCCGAGACCCAAATTTAATAAAGCCATATTCATCGCCTTTTTTCAATTCATGTCCGGGCTTCACGTAACAAACGATTCTTCTGGCCAAGGCACCGGCGATCTGACGAAACAAAATTTGTTTACCATTTTCTTCCATCACCACTGTGGTGCGTTCGTTTTCTGTGCTACTTTTTGGATGCCATGCTACCAAATACTTTCCAGGAAAATACTTCTGGTACAACACTTTTCCAGTCACCGGCGCACGGTTTACGTGAACATTCACGGGCGACATAAAAATAGACACTTGCTTGCGCTGATCTTTGAAATATTCGCCTTCTTCTACGTTTTCAATCACCACAACTTTTCCGTCGGCCGGTGCGATGATCAAACCCTCCCCTTGCGGGGTATTGCGCGATGGATTGCGAAAAAATTGCACCACCATCATAAAGAAAACCAGCGACAATCCCATGAAAATCTGCAACACCAACCCATCGCCCAGCAACCATTGAACACCCACGTTCAACAGCACCAACACCAAGGTGGTCACAAAAATGATGGTAAATCCTTCTCTGTGTAATCTCATTTTAGAAAGAACCTCTCAATTTCAATGTGCTCGCCACTTTATCCAAAGCCACGATGTAGGCTGCAATACGCATGTTAACACCGTACTTCTCTGCTGTAGCATAAACATTATCAAACGCTTGCTTCATGGCGCGATCCGCTCTGCGATTCACGCGCTCTTCTGTCCAATAGTAACCCAAACGGTTCTGTACCCACTCGAAGTATGATACAGTTACACCACCGGCGTTTGCCAAAATATCAGGTACCACCAAGATGCCTTTTTCATTCAAAATTGAATCTGCTTCAGCGGTTGTAGGACCGTTTGCGCCTTCAACGATCATTTTCGCCTTGATGCGGGCGGCATTTTCTGGCGTAATTTGATCTTCCATAGCCGCAGGCACCAAAATATCGCAAGGCAACTCGAGCAATTCAGCATTGGTTACTTTGCTTCCACCTGTAAATCCTTCCAAACTGCGAGATGCGCTATTGGCCACATAAGCCATCGCACCAGCCACATCAATGCCTTCGGGATTGTAATATCCACCGGTGACATCAGAAATGGCCACAATCTTCACACCCAACTGGGCAATCAACTTCGCAGAAATACTACCCACGTTTCCAAATCCTTGAACCACACAAGTAGTCTGGGTTGGATTCAATCCCAACTTCGCCATCGCGCTGCGGGTACTCACCATCACACCGCGACCTGTAGCTTCTACTCTACCCAAGCTACCACCCAAAACCAAGGGCTTACCAGTAACTACGGCGTAGGCGTTGTGACCAGAAATCTTTGAAAACTCGTCCACAATCCACGCCATCTCTTGGGCACTGGTACCCATATCAGGCGCAGGAATATCTTTATCAGGTCCGAACACATTGCGCATGGCCAACGTATAGCCACGAGTCAATCGCTCCAACTCACCTTTGCTCATGCTGCGGGGATCGCACTTGATACCACCCTTTGCACCGCCGTAAGGAACATTTACCACCGCACACTTCCACGTCATCCAAGCGGCCAACGCTTTCACTTCATCCAAATGAACGTCCATGCTGTAACGGATTCCACCTTTCGAAGGACCCAAATGCACACTGTGCACTACGCGGTATGCCTCGAACACACGGATCGTTCCATCGTCCATGGTTACGGGGATGTTTGCTGCCACCACTTTATCGGGGACACGCAAAACGTTTGCAAATTGATCGTCCAATCCTAATTTCTCTTTTGCTTCATCGAAGCGTCTCTGCATGCTCTCAAGCGGATTGTATCTTGGAGTTCCACCGTTGTTAGGGGTTGACATAATGGTTTGTTATTACGTTAAGTGAGGCAAAAATAGGACTTATCCTTATAGTTCACTCAACACCAACCATGATTGTTCCAAATAGTATACAAGAAGGGGCTTTTAATTGGTCAATCCATCTTGATTGAAATCACTCATTCTGAACGACATACGCTGCCACTTTATATCCTTTCTAACCTGAAGGTAATTAGACAATAACAGGACAAAAAACGACACATTTACCGACATCAATTTCCCCATGTAGGCCTGTAGGTAGTGAATGACGTTGGCCATCAATCCTGTTGACACTTTTCCCGACATCAGGGCGATACTGGTCCCGTTCCATCCCACCACGAGCACCAACAACGACAATCCGTAGCTCAGAATCAGTGCTTTGAATCTATTTTGCGCATGGAGATAATGTCCGATAGGCGCCGACAGACCCAAAAACAACACCGCTGGGGAGATCAAACAGAAGGTTTCTTTGAGGGTTGAAAACGTTTGTCCAAACACCCAGGTATACAAATCCACCGGCAGCAGCCATGCGATGGCGATGGCGACGAATGTCCCCAATCCAGAAATCACCACATAATTGGCCAACAGTCCCGAAAACTTGGGCGAATGCACTTCTTCTCTGAGCATGCGCGAATGCAGAATGGTTCCATATGAATTGCCAAAAATCCAAATGGTATCGGCCATCAACAGGGCATTGGCCAGTACGCCGGCTTGGGCATGACCAAATTCCGCTGCCATCCACCACAGGGGCAATCGGTATAACAAAAAGAGGAGGATATGTCCAATTTGCGACATAAACCCACTGTGAAACATTTCTGTGGGCGGTTGTAAGGATATCGCAGCATGGTTATTGTTCAGCCCAACACCAAGACGATCGCGTTTGATTTTTTGCCTTTGTTGATTCCATAGATACCACAGCGAAACAAAGCAAACCAATCCCGAGGCATAGACCAAAATCCAGAGCACGGCGGTTTCATCAAACCCATTGACGTAGTGGATGGTTTGGTTGGCAGGAATGATTTGAGCTGCTTGAACAGACAATTCAATGGCCGCCATTTTGGGAATCAAAATTCCGTACATCGCCTCAAAACACAGAGCGATTCCAATAAGTTTGAGGGCTTCGAGCATTACTTGTAGTTGGTTGCGCTGTTGCACCCACCCTTTCACTTGATATACATTGTACTGAATGCCCAACGACCCCAGAAAAAGGCCTTGAAAAAAGAGCAAATTCAGTTTGATAATATGGGGGTGATCGAAATTCAGAGGTAACGCCCCTTGATTTGGCAGCACATAAGCATACCAGCCAACGGCATATCCTAAAAGTAAAACGAAGAGTAAAAAAAACCAAGCTGTGGGAAGAATGCGTTTGGCGGGATATTTTGATAACAGGTTGGCCAGTGCACCGCCGGCAAACAATTCACTCACCATGAGTGCGAGTTGCAGATATAAGAGTAAGATCGACAGCGTGCCTCTGCCGTGAGCGCCCATTCCCCTTGAGTAGGCAATCACAACCAATGCTGCGAGCAGGGCTTTGACCAGTTGCCACAGGAAGGTTTTTAATGGTCCGCCATCGTGTGCTTTCATGACAACTTTGTTTCGGGGTGTAAGACTTCAAGAAAGCAACCTAACGCGGCCCAGCGGAATAGTTGAGCGAGCAGGGCTTCTTGTTTGGGTGATAGTTTCAGGGGCGATGCAGGGTTTCCATTGGAGGGCGCGATTTTCCGGGCGCGGGCAAGCGCCTTTAGGCGCTGCTCGCGCCCGGAAACACCCTGCAAACGATCAGACAGTATCCACTTTTCCCAAGTAGCCAAGGCTGCCAATGTCATCGTTCCCGATGGCACTGAAAACCCCTTTTTATCAATGCGCCATAGCACAGCATCAGGCACCAAACCCTCCATCGCCTTGCGCAAATACCCCTTTGAATACCCATCCACCAACTTCGAGGATAGCGAACCCTCCAAACTCCAAGTATCATCAGACCAAGCGTTCAACCAAGCCTCTGCCAAACGCCAATCGTCGGCAAACGGATTGCGCGATTCAATGCCCCAAGCCATTCCATTGCGATCTTCATAACGCAACAGTTGATTCAACCTTGCCCCATAATAATCATCGCGCATCAACCGATCTACGCAATCCTCATATTTCTCCCCCCTAAACACCCCCAACCGATACTTCAACCACTGCTTTGCCGCTTGCAAAAAACCGATTGGCCAACGGTCTCTCACCGACCATAACCGACCTCGCTCATTCCAAAAAGCGGCCTTGTAATAATGCGGGTATCCACCGAAAAGTTCATCTGCACCTTGGCCATTGAACAGCACCTTCACCCCTTTTTCATGCACTTTTTCGCACAAAGCAAAATGCGCCAAATTGTTCCATGCCACCGGTATGCGATGCGTTGCGCGGATGTATCGCTCCAAATCATGGGCATCCAAATCCGACATATCTATGGTATGCCAAATCCCTCCCACTGCGGAAACCACCTGCTTTTGATAAGCACTTTCATCGGCCTCCGAACCCGGAGAAACCACCGAGAACAAATGTAAATGTGCCTCCTTTCCCAAAATATCCCTGGCCATACACACCAAGGCAGCACTATCAACGCCCCCACTTACCGCAAATCCAATGGGCACATCGCTTCTGAGTCGTTTTTTCATCCCCGACATCAACTGAGCCCGCAACAATCCAAAATAATTCACTGGCTCCGTCTTCAACCCCAACTGTTGCTGCCAACCCAACCCATCATCCAATCTCAAATACTCACCATTGTGCCATGGTTTGATAATCATACGCCCCCAATTAGAAATAGGATTCAATTTCGAATCCAAACTCAAACATGAATATGTTAGATAGCAACCCTTTTCCAACTCCCGAATTCCGCTATAAAGCATGTATTTATCGGATGCGCCCTCTACTGCATGCGATTGCAATGCTATTTTACTTAATGGCACATCCAAACCTTGTAACTCCAGCGCTTGCTTTAATGCAAAATCATCACTGCCAAAGGAAAGGGACTTGATGATTTCCTCACTACTGTCGCCATCTAGATCCAGGTAATAATACAAAGGTTTTACCCCTGTTTTATCTCGAGCCAAGGTCAGCTCCTTCATTTCCGTATCCCAAATGGCAAAAGCGAAAAAACCATCCAATAAAGCGATGCAATCTACCCCTTTCAAACACCACAATTGCAAAAGAACCTCGGTATCAGTACCCGATTGGGTTCTCAAACCGAATTCCGATGCCAATTCCAAATAATTATAAATTTCTCCGTTAAAGGACACCCAATACCTTCCATCGGCACTTTGCATGGGCTGCTTACCTTGGTCGCCCAAGCCCAAAATCGACAGTCGCCGATGCACTAGCATCGCAGTGGCATTTATTTCACCGCCAAAAATCTCTATACCATAACCATCAGGGCCACGATGTCTCATAGCAGTGGCCAAATGCTCTCCCGCGGCGCGCATGCGCGCCGCGGGAATACCCTGATACTCAACCCAACCCGCTATGCCACACATGTATCGATCAGATTTCGGTACGACTTATCCAAAACTGCAGCCACAGCCTGTGGCTGATACTTTTCAACCGCGATTTGGGCAATTTCAGATCGGTGCCAACGCGCATGTTGTAAATAGGCCTCTTCCATAGCCAACATCAAAGCAGCCTCATCGCCTGGAGCAACTAACAAACCATTATTCTCCTCAATCATTTCCGGAATCCCCGCAACATTGGTAGCAATCACCGGCAGTCCACAACAATGTGCCTCCGCAATAACACAAGGTGCATTTTCCATTTCTGAGAACAACACAAACACATCGGCGTGTTGCATCTGAAAAGCGACATCCGAAGCGTCTCTCGGACCAAAAAAGGCTACGCTGGGTTGAAAAATATGCAATAGCCCCAATCCCAAAGCCGCTGTTCTGGCCTGACTCAAATACAACTCATTATTCCCACCCACGATGCGAAACTGCATCCGCCAATCTGGGTGCTTCTGTTTCAATGCCGCAAACGCACGGAGCATCCCCAAAACGTTTTTACGGGGTTCCAACGATGACACATGCAAAAAAGCAAAGGGTAATTCAGCAACATCCTCCGTAGCATCGGATTCTTTCTTCTCAGGCAAATGAAACACCTTCGTATCAACCACATTGCGAAACAATACAAACGGCTTAGCACCACCCAAATAGGCATGCATGCTTCGCTGGGCCGACAAACTAACCGGTGCGGCAATCGTCACCTTTTCCCAAAGCCTCAAAAAATCCCGTTGAAATACCCATCCTCGTTTGCCAAACCCATCAAACACCACTTCATTAAATATCGCCCAATGCTCTGTATACCAAAGTGGAACAGCACCCCGCTGCTGCTTTCGAAACGCATCGTAAAGTCCCGGAATCAACCGCGCAACTTTATCACCCGCATGCACATGCAGTGCCGATGGCACGCCTTGCCTATGCAAAGCCGCATGCAAAGTACGCTGTCCAACCCATCGATATATCCAATAATTCAATAATCGCCACAACCCACCACGCCAAGGAATTTGAGGAACCGCCCTACAACATATGTCCACCCCCGGAACATCCACTCCATTTACCGGCTTGGGATCCTTACCCAACCGATACACCGGGAAATGAAAAACCGTGAGCAACAACCCATCCTCCAAACCCCGCTGGTACTCGGCAAAAGCACGGGCATGCCTTCCCACAAAATTGCCCGCCTGTGTATCCAAACTACTTGGAAACCAACCAGCCAACCACCATATCGATTTGCTATCGCCCACGAAACAAAAGTACACACCCCAACCCGTCGCATCAAATAATTGGCAATTTTTGCAAAGGTTCTACGCGAAATTGAAAAATATTCAAAAAATATCTATCTTTGCACCCCACAAAATGGCGGTTATAGCTCAGTAGGTTAGAGCACTAGCTTGTGGCGCTAGGGGTCGCCGGTTCGAGCCCGGTTAATCGCCCTCCAAAAAGAAAAAAGCAGCGAATTCGCTGCTTTTTTCTTTTATCTACCACTCTACCTGCGAATCTTCATCCAGCAAGCAGATCGTATTTCATTAACTACCAATATATTTCAACAACTCTGAACGGGTAGCCATATCCAAGAACTTCCCATGAAAACTGCTTGTCACCGTGCTGCTGTGACTGTCTTTGATACCCCTACTCGCCACACACATGTGCTTAGCATCAATGATGACTGCCACATCCTGCGTACCCAATACCTGTTTCAACTCCTCGGCCACCTGAACCGTCATGCGCTCTTGCACCTGCGGACGGCGAGCGAAATAATCCACAATTCTGTTCAATTTGCTCAACCCAATCACCTTACCAGAACTGATGTAAGCCACATGGGCAAACCCGTAAATCGGCACAAAATGATGCTCGCAAGTACTGTGAAACTGAATGTTCTTTTCAACCAGCATTTCTGCATACTTGTAGTTGTTTTCGAACAAAGTTGGCTCCGGCCTGTTCTTCGGGTCTAACCCTTTGAAATGCTCGTTTACGTACATTTTCGCCACACGCAACGGAGTGCCCTGCAAACTTTCGTCCGTCAAATCCAATCCCAATACGTGCATAATCTCCTTGAAATGCTTGGCAATCAATTCAATTTTCAAGGCATCGTCCATCGCAAAAGCATCCTCACGTAAAGGGGTTTCACGCTTTACCGAAATGTGCGAATCGCCCATCTCTTCCCACTGCGTCAGCAGCTCGTTCGCTAGTTTTTTATCCATTGAATTCTACAAAATTACGGGGTGTCTCGTACAATCGCACACTCAAACTCATTTCCATTGGCACCCGCGAGCGCAATTTTTGCCAAATCACCCATACAATGTTCTCTGCTGTGGGATTCAACTCGCGAAACTCCTCCGTATCTAAATTTAAATTTTTGTGATCGAATCGCTCAATCACCTCCTCGTCGATGTACTGTTTGATTAACTTCATATCGATCAAATAACCTGTCACCGAATCAACCTCACCCTCTACCCTCACCTCCAAATCGTAGTTGTGACCATGGTAATGGGCGTTATTGCACAGCCCGAAGAACTGTTTGTTTTGCTCATCACTCCAACTCGGCACATGCAAACGATGGGCGGCATTGAAGTGGGCGGTTCTGTAAACGGCTACGCGGTGCGACATTTTATTTATCTAAAGAAGTGATAGTTTAACCAAACAAATCGAAAATGGTTTGTTTATTCTACAAATCTATGATGCAATTTACATTTGTGACCCAAGTATCAGCTTCTCGCGACCAGGTAGCGACACTATTCGACCAATCGCTGCTACTCAAACTCAAGCCCCCATTGGTTACGATGCGATTGTTGCAATATGATGGTCAGTTTCGGGGCGATGAATTAAAATTTGCCGTAGGCATCGGTGCATTCACCCAAACATGGCACGGAAAAATCACCCAGCACCGCTACACCCAAAAAGATTGGCTCTTTCGCGATGAAGAAATTAGCGTCCCCCACCCCTTAAAACGTTGGCAACATACCCACGCCCTACAAGGCAACGCCCAGGGCACACTCATCATCGATCGGGTAAAATTCCAAGGAAAAAACCGCCTCTATACACTCCTACTTTGTTTGCCCATCGCCCTTATGTTCTTGCTGCGCAAACGGCCCTATCAACGATGGCTATCGGCCCGATAAATCCCATCCATCACCACCACATGGGGCAAAGTAACCAGCGACAACAAAACAAACCCCCAACCCAAATGGTGCATCACATCAAATTCTGCGGAAACCAACCACGCCAACATCGCCAAGAAACCCAACGGTAAAAAATTGACCAATACCCCCATCACAGATTTTTGGACTTTTCCACGAATGAATAACACCTGATACCGCATGGATTGCGCGGCATGCCACAAACAAAACACCACCACAAAACCCAACAAAAGCGGCGACACCCAATACCACAAGGTCACCAAAATCCATTGCAAGAAAAACTGCCAAGCATGAGGTACCCGTCTTAGATACAAAACACCGCCATACAACAGTCCAAACACCGCCACCAACACCAAACCCTGCTGATTTTGCATCTGCCAACCTACCACAGACAAATCCACAGAATCGCCCATCATCTCCGAAAACAGGGACGTCGCCTCCGAGAAATGTCGCACCAACGGAAACCCCAGTAACCAAGCACCCCATAGCAGCGATTCCGGCATGTACCATTTTGATGCGTTGAAATTCGACTGTCCGAAATGATGCATTGAAATCGCTAAAAACAGCAACAGCGCTATGGCTGGCGCCCACTGCCAAAGACCCAAATACAGGGCCATACTTCCCAAATACAATCCCAAAAACCGCAGACTCCCTTTGAGCGATTTGTCGGGACGATAAAAGAAATCGTTTCCACCATGCGGCACACCCACCAAGACCAACGAAAGCACAGCCAAACCCGTTAGCATAGAGGAAGAACCACCCCATTTCCAAGCCCATGCAATGAGTAGAAACTGGAGAAAAGACTGTCCCCAAAAAAACCGATGATTTACCGATTTCAACGAATCATCAACCTTTTCCATACGTTACAAGTGCTTTGAGAAACCAGGAAACCTGTAGACTTGAGAAAATGCGCAACTCTTCCCATATCGATGTTTTTTCATCCAAAAATTTCAAAATTCGTGTGGCTGGCTGACGGCTAAACAATCGCTCGAAAATCGCTTTACCACGGTGAGGGGTTGACGACAACATGTGCAACAAAAGTGCATCATAAAAACGGAATCTCCGTTTGCGATAAATGGTGGGCAAAGGTTTTTTGTTTTTCAGGGCGATGGCCAATTCTCTAGCGTGTTTCCGCATCGCCAAGAAACCATACCCCGTGGTCGGCTTCAAGGCCCCCGCAGCCACGCCTATTGGAATGATACGCGCATTCGACTGAGTCACTTTTTCTGTTTGGTTAAACACAGAACTCATGGGAATGGCATTGCACTCCACTTCCAAAATGGAACATTTCCAGCCCCTTTCCTTGCAAATTTCAGCGAGCATTTCTTCTCCCTCAGCCACAGTTAACGGCGATGCGTGAAATTGTGTTACTTCCACCAATCCTTCATTTTCGGCGATGGGGAGTACATACAAAAACCGCGTAGCATGGGCCTGGGGAATTGAAAAATCCATCAATGTCGCAGATTTGGTATCCCATGTCCCCTGATCCAAACGAATCCGCCATCCCACAAAAGATTGCCATAGCGATATCGCATCCGGACCTTGGAAATCAGTCAATTGACCGCTGCGAAAAAAATATTGGGCTTGCAATTTACCCTCAGCGGTTTGCACCTCAACGTATTCTTGCGATGCCTTTGCCTGCTCGATATACCCCTTATACCAATGAATATTGGGATTCTGCGATAGTTTATTTTTCACCCACCCATAAAAATCTTGGCTTCGGGTATGACAATAAGCGTAGGGATCGATAACCTGATTGGCATTTTGAACCCGGAGCGATGTCCAGCGCTTGTCTACAAATGGAAATTCGGCCTCATCAATGGGCGTCCAAAAGCACCAAGTACGATCATTTACCTTGTTCAAATCGCCTTCAGCAATCAACAAGTGGTGATTTTGCAGCAATCCAAATTGATCTAACCAATAGGCCAACCACAGACCTGAGGCCCCTGCTCCTTGGATGATATATTGATAAGACGAACGCAAAACAATTCCCTAACAAACCCTCCAAGATGATAATTGTTTGATTTTCAATCAATCAAAATGCACCCCAAAACAGAAATTAGTTACAGCACCATGCTGTTAATCGTGTAAAAAATGTGGAACGATGGGGTGCGGGGTTGTGTATTTGATGGCTAACTTCGCAGCATGAAATTTTTCATCGACACCGCCAACTTGGCACAAATCAAAGAAGCAAACGACCTCGGCATTCTCGATGGCGTTACCACCAATCCCAGTTTGATGGCCAAAGAAGGCATCTTTTCAGAAGAAGCTGTTTTGAACCATTACAAAACCATTTGCGAAATGGTGGACGGCGATGTAAGTGCCGAAGTAATCAGCACTGATTTTGAAGGCATGGTGAAAGAAGGTGAAAAATTGGCCGCTTTGCACCCCAACATCGTGGTGAAAGTTCCCATGATCAAAGACGGCATCAAAGCCATCAAATATTTCTCTGACCGCGGCATCCGCACCAACTGCACCCTGGTATTCAGTGCCGGCCAAGCCATTTTGGCAGCCAAAGCAGGTGCAACTTATTTGTCTCCCTTCGTAGGTCGCATCGACGATCAAAACTGGGAAGGCATGGACCTGATCAAGCAAATTGCTGAAATCTACGCAGTTCAAGGATACGAAACAGAAATCTTGGCAGCAAGCGTTCGTACTTCATTGCACATCGTTCAGTGCGCGCAGCACGGCGCCGATGTGGTTACCTGTCCGCTCAGCGCAATTTTGGGCCTATTGAAGCACCCATTGACCGATATTGGTTTGGCACAGTTTCTGGCCGACCATGCCAAAGGCAGCAAATAATCGTTCATTCAAAAATTCCATAAGGCCGGGAGATTTCTCCCGGCCTTTTTTTTTCTAAATTGCTAAAAAAATAATTTCGTTGAAGAATTTCTTCACCAAACTAAAACTTTGTTGAACTTTCTTTGTTGAACTTTTTATGATAGTTACCCTGAGACAAATGCAATATGTGGTTTCCGTTGCAAAGCACGGAAGTTTTTCAAAAGCTGCCGACGAGTGTGCCGCAGACCAAAGCACAGTAAGTCAGCAAATTAAAACATTCGAAGACCGTATGAACACCAACATATTCGACAGAAGCACACTGCCTATCACGGTAACTGAAAGCGGAAAAGAGATTGTTGCGCAATGCGAAACCATCATCAATCAGGTGGAAGGCATGATCGCACCGTTCAAGAAAAAAAGAAGTATTTAAAAACTTTTTACATCAACCTACGACTGCGTCGTTCCAACAATACGATGTCGCGCCAGCGACCATCGCGCATCTGTCCGATTTTCTCGCGAGTACCCACCCGTCGAAACCCATGTTTTTCATGTAGTGCCAGACTGGCTTCGTTCTCAGGAAAAATTCCGGATTGTAATGTCCATATACCCGCTGCCTCTGATGTCTCAATGCAATGATTCATCAGTGCATTCCCTATCCCCACGCCCTGGGCATCGTTATCGATATATATACTGAGTTCTGCAACCCCTTTAAAAACGGCTCTTGCACTAACGCCACTCAGGGCAATCCACCCCAACACGCGCTGCGTTTGCTCTTCCCGTGCTACAAATCGCGCTACGGGCATATGTTTGGCATCCCAATCCAACCATGTCGCAGCATGGGTATCATAGGTTGCATTCCCACCGGCAATGCCTTGCTCGAAAATATTAGCCACCGCAGGATAATCCTCGGCCAACATCGCATCGATATAGAATGACTTTGTCATACCCGACATGGCCACAAACCTCAATATTGTTCTTTTTCGTTCGGAAAATCAACCGACTTCACATCACTAATATAATTCTCAACGGCACCTTTCATGAGCTCGTAGAGGTTCGCGTATCTGCGTAAAAACCGCGGCGAAAATTCGTTGGTGATGCCCAGCATATCGTGCACAACCAATACTTGTCCGTCTACCCCACTGCCAGCCCCGATCCCGATCACTGGAATGGTGAGATTTTCTGCTACTCGCTGGGCCAAATGGGCCGGAATTTTTTCCAATACGATGGCAAAGCAACCCGCTTCCTCCAACATCTTACTGTCGCGTATCAATTTCTCTGCTTCCGCATCTTCTGTGGCCCTTACCGTGT
>JAHEMG010000076.1 GCA_024643755.1 Flavobacteriales bacterium
CTGTTGTTTTTTGCGGCTTCTTTGTTGATTTCTTGTAACAGCTTGAAACTGTCAACCGAATGAATCATGGCAATGAATGGTGCGATGTATTTGACTTTGTTGGTCTGTAAATGTCCAATCAGGTGCCATTCGATGTCGGTAGGCAACGCCTCCTTCCGCTCCAACAAGGCCTGTACGCGATTTTCAGCGAACATTCGCTGTCCGCTCGCATACGCCGTTTGAATTTCAGCAACCTCTCGGTATTTGCTCACCACGATGAGTTTGCACGTAGCGGGGAGCTGACTTTTTATTTGTTGGATGTTCTGGGCGATAGGGGTTTGTGACGACATGGCGATTCTCGGCTTATGCCTGCAAAATTACCGCTGCGATTGTTGTAATTTTGTGATTCTGTGAAAAATCAATCGCCATACCGCTTTTTTATCTTGGGGATGCTGCTCGTTGCTGCTTGGGTTTCGTGCGGACCAAAACCCCATGTAAAGGAATCGGTCATGATTGATTTGATGTGCGATGTCATGATTTTGGAATCGGGCAATCAAGTCAAATATAATTACGCCAATTTACCCGATACGCTTTGGCAGCAGCATTACGATTTTGTATGTAAAAAACACAAAGTTGCCTATGCGGATTTGAAGTTGGAACTGCTGCGATTGAAAGCAGATCCTGAGGCATTTGCTGCGTTGATGGAGAAAGTCATTACCCAAATGCAGATGGCAGAGTTGAATGCAAGGAAGGAACGCAAGTGAAATACCCATCCGATTTTGAACGCGTAGTAGGTTTTGATGGGATTCGCGCGTCCATCGCCCAGCGTTGTAAATACGCTTCTACCCAGCAGTTGGTGATGGATTGGGAAATGCAGACCAACCACGCGATGGTGATGTTGCAGTTGGATTTGTTGGATCAGATTCATCAACTGAACGAGTTGTTGCCCAGTGTGTTGCAATTTCAAGGGGAGGATATCTCAGGGTATTTGTCGCACCTGGGAATAGAAAATTTTTATCTGGAGGAGGAGGCGCTAGCGGCGATTTTGGCATCTACCCAAACTTATCAGAAGTTGGCGGTGGCAGTGCAGCAGCGGGCCGATATGTGGTCGTTGTTGGCTGCTGAATTACCCAACGACGAACAAACGAAGAAGGTGGTTTCAATCATCGGCAAAGTGCTCGATGAGTTCAATCAGATATCAGTTCGTGCAACTCCCCAATATGCCAAGATTTCGCAGGAAATTAATCGCTTAGAAGGCGAGGCCCGAAACGTGATGCGCGGGATATTTCGCGATTGGAAAAGCCAAGGATTTACAGCGGAAACAGATGTTACGGTGCGTGAAGAGCGATTGGTCATCCCGGTGTTGGCCGAGTTCAAGCGCAGGGTACAAGGTTTTGTCAAGGATATTTCCGCCACGGGAAAGGTGCTCTATGTAGAGCCCACCCAAATGTTGGAGATGAATAACCGACTCAAGGAGCTGTTTGCGGAGCGACGGAGAGAGCGGGAGCGAATTTTGCGATCGGTGACCGCCGAATTGGCGCCGTTTCAAGCGGATTTGGCCCAGTGGATGGAGCGACTTGTGCGGATGGATTTTGCCATGGCGAAATGGGACTGGGGTGTAAGGGAAGGCGCTCAACGTCCGAAGGTTAGTGAGTTGCCCCAAGTCTCGTTGCGAAGGGCGTTTCACCCGGTGCTACGTCGCGAATTAATCGCCCAGAAAAAGGAAGCCATCCCATTGTCGTTGGAGCTGAACGAGCAACGGGTTATGGTGGTGAGCGGTCCGAACGCGGGTGGAAAATCGGTGGTATTAAAAACGGTATTGCTGTTACAATACATGGTTCAATGTGGCCTTTTTGTAACTGCGGATCCCGAGAGTAGGTTCGGTATTTTTGATTATTTGGGGATAGATTGTGGCGATGGACAGGATATTCATCAAGGACTGAGTACGTTTAGCGCTCATTTGCAGCATTTGAAAAATCTGTTGGAGCACGCTTCGGATCGATCCTTGATTGGGATGGATGAAATTGGTGCTGGCACGGATCCGCGATTTGGTGCACCAATTGCACAAGCGGTTTTGGAACAGTTGCTTGCCAAAGGTTCTTTTGTGATTGCGACTACTCACTTTTCTCAATTGCGGGAATGGGGAATGGGTTATGCAGAGGTGGTACAAGCGTCGATGGCCTATGATGCGCATGCGTTGAAGCCATTATATCATTTGGTGGTTGGCAAGCCAGGGTCGTCGTTCGCCTTGGAATTGATGCGAAAGACGGGGTTCGATACCCAGTGGATTGAGCGAATCAAGACGTTGGCGGGAAAGCAGATGGGGAAAACAGAGGATTTGATGTTGACCTTGGAGCGACAAAACCAGCAATTGTTGCAGCAGGTGACTACCTACGAAGAAAAGTTGCGTCACTTAGAAGAATTAACGGCCTCGTATCAGCAGTTAAAAGATAAGCTGCAATCGAAGCGACAAGAATACCTCAGCGCTGCGCGCGAGGAGGCCAAGAAATTGTTGGCAGATACCAATCAGCAAATTGAGAATACGATTCGCGCCATTCGAGAACACGGCGCAGAAAAGGAAGCAACGCAGAAGGCGCGACAAAAGCTAGGGGCTTATAAAACGGCCGTTGAAACCGGCGCGATTGTAGGTGGAGGAAAAACTGAAGGGTTGCGGGGTGCGATAGACTTTGAAGGGAAGAAAATAAAGCCCGGGAAATTGAATTCGGCCGGAAAGTCGGAAAATGTTGAGGTCAGTGCCGTGCCTGAAAAGTCTTATTTGGCGGATACAATGCCCATTACTTCGGTGAAGCAGTTGGTACCGGGGGTGTTGGTGAAGAGTTTGGCCACCGAAGCCCAAGGCGAGGTGTTGGATGTGAAAAAAGACAAAGCATGGGTGGCGTTTGGCGTGGTGAAAATGTGGGTGCCCATTTCTGAACTGCTCTTGAGCAAAAATAAGGTGGGTGGAAAATCCCAGAAGACGGGCGCAACCGGCGGGTATCAGTGGGTTGAGCGACAGTCGAATTACAAAACGAGTTTGGATGTGCGCGGACAGCGCATGGAGGAAGCCACGCAAAAGGTATTGGTTTGGTTGGAGGAAGGGTATTCTTTGGGACATGCGCAGGTTAAAATTGTGCATGGCAGGGGCGATGGGATTTTGCGCAAAGGGTTAAAGACTTTGTTGAAGTCGGTGAATTTTGTGCGAAGCTATCACCATGAAACAGAAGCAGAAGGCGGAGACGGTGCTTTGATTGTGCAATTTTTGTAAAACCTTTTTTGATGTTGGCAAATTCTGCCACAGGTTGGGTTAGTTACGGAGATACCTAGTATTTTTGTAATCTATGGCATTAGTATTAGATGGTAGCTTGGCTGCCGCATCCATTCGATTGCAAATTGCGGAAGAAGTAAAGGCTTATGTGGCCAAAGGACATCGTGCACCGGGTTTGGTGGCGATTTTGGTAGGGGAAGATGGCGCAAGTCAGACCTACGTTGGCGCAAAGAAAACCGCTTGCGATGAGGTGGGTTATGCGGGGGATGTGCGCAGGTTTCCGGCGAGCATTACCGAAGAGGCCTTGTTGGCAGAAATCGAAAAGATCAACCAAGATGAGTCTATTGACGGGTTGATTGTACAATTGCCTTTGCCCAAGCATATTTCAGAAGAAAAAGTAACCCAGGCGATTTTGCCGGGTAAGGATGTAGATGGATTTCACGATATCAACATGGGTAAGTTGGCCAAGGGGGATGAAGCGGGTGTGAAGCCAGCTACGCCTTATGGTATCACATTGCTTATGAAGCATTACGGCATCGAAGCCAACGGCAAGCATGTTGTGGTTGTTGGTAGAAGTAATATTGTTGGAAGGCCCATGAGTATGTTGTTGTCGGCCGCGGCGCCTTATGGCAATGCAACCGTTACGTTGTGCCACAGTCGCACCCAAAATTTGGCCGCATTTACCCGCGAAGCTGATATATTGGTGGTTGCTTTGGGTAAGCCAGGGTTTGTCACTGCAGACATGGTGAAAGACGGCGCTGTTGTGATTGACGTGGGAACTACGCGCGTTGACGATGCGAGTAGAAAGAGTGGATGGAGATTGTGTGGGGATGTGGATTATGAAGCAGTTTTGCCAAAAGTGAGTGCCATTACGCCTGTGCCCAAAGGGGTTGGTCCGATGACCATTACCGGCTTGATGATGAATACATTGGAAGTATACAAAGCAAAATTTGCATGATGAAATATCCTGTGATGGAACATTTTTACACCATCCAGGGAGAAGGTGTTCATGCAGGTAAGCCCGCTTATTTTGTTCGTTTGGCTGGATGTGATGTAGGTTGTGTTTGGTGTGATGTAAAAGAGAGCTGGCCAACCGAAGGATATCCTGAATGCACCGTTGAAGAGATTTGTGGCTGGATTGCTCAAACACCGGCGCAATTAGTTGTTATTACCGGGGGAGAGCCGGCGATGTATGATTGCAATCCCTTGGTGGATTTGCTCAAAAGTCAGGGCTATCGGGTACATGTAGAAACTTCGGCAGCGTATCCCTTGCGCGGAGAATATGACTGGATTTGTATCTCTCCCAAAAAATTCAAGCAACCGGTAGAGGCAGAAATGCAGCGGGCGCATGAATTGAAAGTCATTGTTTTTAATGAATCTGATTTTCAGTGGGCTGAACAGTGGGCGAAAACAGTGAATGATGATTGTGCATTGTTGTTGCAAGCGGAATGGGATAAGCGCGATAAAATGATGCCCAAAATGATTGATTTTGTGAAGGAAAATCCCCGCTGGCGGATTTGTATTCAAACGCATAAAATCATTCAAGTACCTTGATTTTACTCAAAAGGACACTCGCATTTGGGGTGAGTAACTTGTAAATAGACAGGTGGCACAGGGTTTGTGTCGTTGTTATTTTTGTCGAAATGCGTTTGATCTGGAAATGTCTCTTTATGTGTGGTGCCCTGTTGCTGATGGGTACTACCTTATCGCTGACAGATCCACCGAAAAAACCTGTTCGCGACCCCTATGATATGTCGCACTATGTCCCTTTTGGGGATACCACAGAATTTCAGATCGACAGTTTTTTTCGCCGGATGTATCGCTGGGGCATATTCAATGGTACCTATTTATTCCATAAAAATGATAGTTTGTGCTATGGGGCCATGGGTTATGCTACCTTTTCGCAATTGGATTCGCTGAAGCCGGCAGATTTGTTTCAGTTGGCCAGTGTGTCGAAGACCTTTACCGGTACCGCCATGATGTTGCTTGTGCAAGATGGTTACTTGAAATTGAGCGATAGTGTACATTGGTACATCCCTGAACTTTCTAGACGAAACCTTTCACTGCAAAACTTAATCAGTCACAGCAGTGGCTTGCCCGATTATTTTTACTTCAACATGAAGGCCTGGGAAAATCCCAAGGACCACCTCACCAATGAAGATGTGGTGCAATTGCTGAATGCACAGCCGGTGAACCACTTTGCAAAACCCGGTAGGTATGATTACTGTAATAGTAATTATGCTTTGTTGGCGCTGATTGTGGAGCGACAAACGGGGATGGATTTTAGGGAGTTTGTGAAATTGCGTATCATGAATCCCAGCGGGATGAAATACTCGCATTTGGCCAATTTTGATTCGTTGGGATTGGTGAATTATACGGTGCAGGGGTACGACAAAAAAAGGGTGTTTGCCGATAATATCTTCAATGGCGCGATGGGCGATAAAGGGGTCTATTCCAATGTCTTTGAAATGCTGGCGATGGATCGGATGCTCCGCACTGATTACTTGTTACACCCAGCAACCCAGGCGCAAATGACCACGCCACAGACGGTTGTAAGTGCGGATGCATATTATGCCAATGGTTGGAGGGTGAAATGGATCAACGGTCAGAAATGGGCCTTTCACAACGGTTGGTGGAAAGGGTTTCGGACCTATTATTGGCGATGTTTGGATGAGGATAAGTGCTTTGTTGTGTTGACCAACAATGTACAAGGTCCTTTTTTGAGAACCATCGATATGGTGGGGCTATTAAAGTGATAGATTACCCCTCTGTTTTGGGGTTTTGAAACACGGCGGATTCTATGTAATTTGCTTTCTTACAATCAATAAAATAGTTGAATGATTAAAAGGTACCTCGTTAGTTTATGTGGGATGCTGTTGCTGGGTGATATTTGCGCGCAAACACCAGCAACCTCTGCTGCTCAACGCCCCGCGCTTCGCGCGGTGCCGATGGATATGCCACTTGTGGATACCACCGTGGCCTGGGTGCAAATGATGCAATCTCCCAAGCCCAACTATTACGCAGTGAAACGTGCCTTTGAAGCGCATTTCAATGGCGTTGTGCCATCAAAAGGACAGGGTTACAAGATTTTCAAACGCTGGGAAGCCCGTGTAATTGATCACCTCGATGCACAAGGGAATGTGGTGTGGCCAGATGGTGTACTATCTGAAATATCTGCGAGCGCAGGTTCAGCCGCTAGCGGATCTTCCGCTGGCACTGGTTCTAGCAGCGGCGGTCCAAACGCAGGAAGTAAAATGGGCGGATTGAATGCCGGAAATCCCGTGCCGCCAGCTACGTGGTGTGCAACCTCAGGAAGGTGGACATCCGTTGGACCGAACAAACATCCCTATAACCAAACCTCTCAGCCCACAGGTACTGGCAGAATGAATGGAATTGCTTTTCATCCTACCGATACCAATACATTTTTTGCCCTGGCTCCCCAAGGTGGAGTTTGGAAAACCAAAGATTATGGGAAATCTTGGGTGCAACTCTGGGGTGCTGGGGCGGGCTTGAGCGTGGGGTCTACCGCGCCATCCAATCCCTCACTTACCCTGGGTGTGAGCAGCATGGTGTTGTCGCACAAAAATCCAGATACTTTGTATATCGGCACCGGAGACCGCGATGCGGGTGATGCCCCAGGTTATGGTGTGTTGATGTCCTCCAACGGGGGTAACTCCTTCGTGGTAAGAAATTCCGGTATGGGCAATCTTACCGTTGGAAAACTCATCATGCACCCCAAAAATACGGGCATCTTGATGGCGGCAACCAATGGTGGGGTATATCGGACCACCAATTCGGGAGGTACTTGGACGCGCGTTTCCGTGTCTGCGAATTTTGTTGATGTGGTGTTTCACCCCGGCAACCCAAACTACGTATATGCTACCGCCAATGGTTTGTTTTATCGCAGTACCGATGGTGGACTGACCTTCGCGCAAATCACCAATGGTGTCCCCGCGTCGGGGATGCAAAGAGGTCAGATCGCCGTGACGCAAGCCGATCGTGGTCGGGTGTATTTTTTAATCGCATCGGGTTCCAGGTTTCAAGGGTTTTATATGTCTACCGATAGCGGTACAACCTTCGCCAACCGCAATACAACGCCGGCCAATATTTTGGGATATAGTGAACTCGGTAACGATGGCTCTGGTCAAGGATGGTACGATTTAGATTTGGCGGCAGACCCCAAAAACGCGCAAGTGGTTTATGCATTTGGAATCAATGTTTGGAAATCAACGGATGGCGGTGCTACCTTCAAAGTGAGCGGTCACTGGGTGGGTAGTGGCGGTGCGGATGATATTCATGCCGATCAGCACATTGGAGAATTTAACATTACGGGTAAGACCTTGTTCGCTGGAAATGATGGGGGCGTGTATTTTACCGGTGATGGCGGAAAAGTATGGAACAACATCACTCGAGGCATCAACAATTCTCAGATATATCGCTTGGCGGTAGCCCAAACCACCGATGATTTGGGTGCACACGGGTACCAAGACAATGGTTCTATGCAACACGATGATGGGGAGGTGTTTACCTATTTCGGGGGCGATGGCATGGATTGTGCCGTGGATCCCACCGATGAGCGATATGTGTACGGGTCTTACGTGTATGGATATATTTATCGCGCCATTGACAAAAATGATATCATTACACTGGCAGCCAATGGTACCAATGGGATCACCG
>JAHEMG010000010.1:0-38730 GCA_024643755.1 Flavobacteriales bacterium
GTGCGATTATTTGCATCCAAAATGGTGATATCAAACTGCAAAGGTTTGGGCATTTCAACAAAAAACAAATCGTTGGTACCATCCCCGTTGGGTGTGAACACATCCGGCACAAAAACTTCCGTTACTTCATCGGCTGGCAGCACCAAGATGGATAATCGCTGGCTATCGGCACAGGTCAATCCAGTTTTTGCATCCACCGCAACATTGACCATTTTCACGGTAAAAGTCTTCTTCTGAGCAACAAAATAGGTATGTGATACGCTATTGGCCGTATAGTCTTTTAAACCATGTAAACTCGATTTTTCACCATCGCCCCAATGAATGCGCATATCGCCAAACCGACCATTCAACGCCAAACTCACTACACCGCCCACATTTTCAGCAATCACCGGCTGCCATCCGCCCAAAACATCCTTACATGGCTTTGTCTGCTCAACAGATGCCATCACTTTGCTCGATTTTTGTCCGCCCGAAACCTCGTCAACCTTCACTGGTGTAACAGCGTCTGAATTAACCACTGAGGGACGTAAAACAGGCAATTCTCCATCCGCCACGCCGCTTGCTTGCTGATGTGACAGTGATTGATTGAATCTTTGATTATCCTTCTGATCAATGCCCCCAGCCGTGGTCTCAACTTGAATATCCGAAGAGCCCACTTTGTCTGCTTCAGCCGTTTTCTTTTCTGTAATATCAGCCACAGCGGGACTGTTTTTTGACATTGGTCTATCGCCACTCACAACAAAATAAGCAGTAACGCTCACCAAAGCCGCTACACCCACCCAAACCAAGGGCAACTTCACCAAAGTGCTCCATCCAGACGCAACGGAAGCATTTGTACCGCCCGCTGTAACGCCTTGATTCAGCTGCTCAACACATTGTTCGAACAAGCCATCGGGAGGCGATAATTTGGCATCCCCCAATCCTTGCTTAAACAGCGCGTCAATATGCTTTAATTCCTCACCCATTAATTTCTTTCTAATTTGGCCTGCAACCATTTGCGGGCTTTGAACAACTGCGACTTACTGGTATTTTCGGAGATACCCAGTACTTCACCAATTTCGGCGTGGGTAAATCCTTCTATCGCATACATATTGAAAACCGTGCGATACCCATCGGGCAAAGCAGCAACCAATTTGAGCAGATCTTTTGTTTCCAAGGGCTGCGCTGCATTCACATCGGCTGTTAGGTTGTAGGCCTCATCCAAGCTTCCCGCGTATTTTGCCTTGTTCTTTTTGATTTGATCCAAACATGTATTCACGGCGATGCGCTTCACCCACCCTTCCAAGGAACCTTGAAAGCGGAATTCTGCGGATTTTTGGAAAAATTTCACCATGGTTTCTTGTAACATGTCTTTGGCTTCATCTGTTGCTCCCATGTATCGGACACAAATGGCGTAAATCACCGGAGAAAAATGCTGATACAACGCTTGTTGCGACTGACGGTTTCCCGCAGAACATTCGCGCAACAGTTGATGTAGTTTTGGCTCCGATAAATTTGTCATTCTGTATCCACATGACCCAGATTTGTACCCAAGATGGCATTCTTGCCACAATGGTTGTCTACGGTCTTAATTTTTTTTCGAAATCGCCTGAATCAACCCGTAGGTTGCATCCATCAACAACACTTTCGCATTGCCATTGCGCTCTATGCCGTACATAGTCTTCTCCAACACCGACACCATATTTCCAATAACCCCTTCGCCCAGTTGCAAGGTGTTGAATTTATTTACGAAGTCCAACTCGGGGCCTTCCCACAGTCCTTCAGAACCCGTGTAAGGCAAAACTGCGCAAGACCTCAAAACCTGAATGCCATACAACAAGAAAGATTTCACACCTTCCCTACCCAGCGAGGCGGTATCGTCGCTCCACTGAAATGCTTCGCCCATTTTTCTGCGAAAGCAAATGGTCATCCAAGTGCGCCAAGCATCCAAATGCGGATTTCCAGCTTCCTTGCCCAAATCTCTCGCCAGGCGATAATTCCCCTGGGCTACTTTGGCCAATCGCTGAGCATCTTCCAAAGATATCCCGTCTCGATCTACCAGCGCTTGTGTGAGCGATGCATCATCAATTGGCGCAACACGCACCAGTTGGGTTCTCGATAGAATGGTACCAAGGATTGCATCCAAATCACTACCCACCAGCAAAAACAAGGTTTTCTCTGGCGGCTCCTCCAAACTCTTCAATATGATATTCCCTTCCTGTCCCAAAAACTCGGGCAACCAAATGATACAGACCTTCATTTTCCCCTCAAACGACTTCAGGGAGATGTTCTTGAGGATGTTCCGCAGTTCTTTGGTGGGAATATTCCCTTGTTTATTTTCTGCATTCAGTTGCTGCATCCAATCCTCATAATTTAAATAAGGGTCTTCTTGTAGCGCAGTGCGCCATTGCGGATAAACGTCTGAGCACATCTCCATTTCTCCCTTTTTATTGGGAAAAGGAAAAGTAAAATGGACATCGGGATGTATCAGGGACGATACTTTTTTACAACTACTGCATTCGCCACAACTATCCACCTCCGTGCGATTATCACATAGCAAATACTGGACATAAGCCATGGCTAACGCCAAATTACCACTTCCCTCTGCACCCAAGATCAATTGCGCGTGCGGAACCCTGCCAATTTGAGCACCGTGCAGCATTCTCTGCTTGATAATATCCTGTCCGATAACCTCTGCAAACCTCATAGCGCGTCTTTTAATCCCCTCTTTTTCAGATAGACGTACAACAACAGAGAGCCTACAACCACCAAAATGGCGATGAATTGGCTGTGCGATAATAATCCATCAAACAAAAATCCACGTTCCCCATCGCCCCGATAGGCTTCGGTTACATACCTACCCACTCCGTAGACCAAGGCATATACCAAGAACACCTGTCCCGAGAATTGTTTCCCACGATGGAGTACCCAATACATGATGGCGATGCTCAGTAGGATAATCCCAGAATCCCAAAGCTGAACTGGATATAGCGCCTCGCCTAACGGCTCGGCATGCGACTTTGGATCACGAAAAACAATCCCCCATTCACCCGGTTTACAAACCAATCCGTGACAACACCCGGCCATCAAACACCCAATCTTCCCTATGGCATGAACCCAAGCACCCGCTACACCTACATCATCCATCCGATCCCAAAAGTCCCATCCCTTCTTCTTAAACCACCAATACAACAACGGTAACGTAAGCAAGAATGAACCATAAAAGACGAATCCATCGCCCAAGTGCGTGAGAAAATGAGATAGGTTATTCCAATAACCCACCGGATCTTCCAAAAAGAAAAACAACTTGCCACCCACAAAAACACCTACCCCACACCACAAAATCAATTCACTGATCGAATCCACATCCATACCAAGTCGCACCCGGTTAAAATACAGGTGCAAAAACGCCGCAATCATCCCCAACAGAATAAAGAATCCGTAGCTATAAAGGGTAATCCCGCCGATATGAAACAACTCGGGCCTCATGGATTACAAACCTAATCACAAATGCGACTGAATCAATGCCAACATCGACATCAATTCTTCCGAACTCGGGTGTAATTTCTCCTTAGTAAAATTGATATCGCCCACCGTTTGCATCGGCACCAAATGAATGTGCGCGTGAGGCACCTCCAAGCCAATGACCGCAGTTCCAATGCGCTTACATGGCACCGCCTTCCTTACGGCATGTGAAACACGTTGCGCAAACTGCCAAAGAGCACCCAATGCCTCAGGCTCCAAATCAAAAATGTAATCAACCTCCTGCTTAGGTATCACCAATACATGGCCATGCACCAGTGGCATAATATCCAAAAATGCCAAATGATGCTCATCTTCACAAACCTTATAACAGGGAATTTCTCCCGCAACGATTTTTGAAAAGATAGAGGCCATCGTCGGTTAAATGGTAATCTCCAGAATTTCCAACTTCACAATACCCGCAGGCACAGTAATGCTCACTACATCACCTACGGCCTTGCCCATCAATCCCTGTGCGATAGCGCTCTTGATCGATATTTTATTCTCTTTCAAATTGGCTTCACTCTCGGCGACCAAACGATACACTGCCTCCTTGCCTACATTGTGGTTAATCACCCGCACGTTGCACATAATGCTCACCTTGCTGGTATCCAGCATAGAACTATCCAATACGCGTGCATTGGCAATCATGTGTTCCAATTGATTGATTTTCGACTCCAAAATACCCTGAGCCTCCTTGGCCGCGTCATATTCCGCATTTTCACTCAAATCACCCTTATCACGGGCCTCCGCGATTGCTTGGGTGATGCGAGGACGTTCCTCATGCTTCATGACGTACAGCTCCTGCTTCATTCTTTCCAGTCCTTCTTTCGATAAATATTGAATATCGCTCATGGTTGTTGATGTGTTTTAAGAAAAAATGTGCACCAGCGATTTACACTGATGCACATAGTACAAATATATTAAAAGTTTCTATTATTCGGCTGTACCCAATCCAATGCGCACGCCAAACGAATGTACGCCACTAAATGGATTCGTTGCCCTGTAAGAGTAATCCAAACTCACGGTATTTCCATCCTCTCCCATCTTCCAATCATAGCTCAATCCAGCCATAGGACCGGTAAATGCTGATGGACGGGTATCCTCGTTAAAGATGCCCTCTTGGTAGGCAAATCCACCGCGGATCGACAAGAAATCTTTGTAGCTATACTCAGCAGCCAAAGTCAACTGATTCGCACTGAAAGCGAAGTTGGTAAAGCCAAATCCCAATGTGAGTTTGTTGTCGTACTGATTCGGGTCAGCATCCAATTTTACATCATATGAAGCCGCGATGTTCAACAAAGCGGGCAACTTGATATTGTCAACCTTTACCTGCATTGTCTTACTGAAAGTACCGTTATCCAAGATGGCCTTATAGCTCAAACCATCACCTGAATGTTGCATATCAGGACCGATGTTCTTCATGCTAATACCAAAGCGGAAATCGTCTTTCTTAATGCTTCCGCGAACAGGGCGCAATGTTGTTACATACTGCACACCTGCATCCAAAGCAATACCCGAAGCTTGTGCGTCAGGAATACCTTCAGACACCATTTTAGCCATGATACCTGCAGAAATATTGCTACTAAAGCTCTTTGAGTAAGCCAAACCAATGTTGGTCATATTCACACGGAATGTACCAATACCACCATACGGATTTTGTTCCGTTGTGATGTCGATGGGTTTGATAGCATATTGCATCACATGGATACCAAATGTACCGCTCTCACCCACTTTTTGGGCAAAACCCGCATTGTTGATGGCGATTCCTGAACCCATTAACCACTCGGTTCTTGAGAAACTCATTTCGGTGTTGTTCTTGATGCGATCCAAGCCTGCCACGTTCATATACATAGCCTCCGTGCCGCTCACCTTACCACCATAAGCCCAACCCATTCCGCTTGAACGCGCCCATCCGTTGATGGTCAACTGGGCAGAACCTGCCTGTCCTTGTCGCTCTGGGTTACCCGCAACTGCAGCGCCAATAGCACCCACAGTCAGCAATCCGGCCAAAAATATATTCTTTTGTCTGCGATTCATCTTCTGTTTTATTAATATGTATCCAAATCAATGGCATGCATGATACCATACCAACGAACTACTTTTTCACCCAAATCCTTCGTCTTCACGTGAATCAAGTACAATCCTGAAGCAATAGGTACATTGCTACCGTTTTTCAAATCCCACTCGTAGAAGGTATTGTTGTCCGCCTTGTTTACACGACGAATCAAGTTACCTGCCATATCGAAAATGGTGATTGTACACTCAGGTGGCAAGTTGGTGATTTTAACACGAGAATCGATAGGACTGTTTTCGTACTCGCTGTAACCTCTGTATGGGTTTGGAACAACATTCACCAAATCCAAGTTTTTAGTACCAATTTCATTTGACACTTTCGGAGCGATGCTTGCTGCGTCGAATGAGTACATCGGACGATTGTTGTTGATATTATTACCAGCATCAAAAGTGGTGTAGGCCTTGCGGATATTGATGTTGAAAGTAACTTCCGTTGGGGGCTCATTTTTGTTAATCATCTTGTAACCAGGGGCCATGTATGAAGGCATTACCCACATGATCTGCGACAACAAACGCGTTTTGTCCAAAGTAGCCACTTTTCCACCAGCTGCAGCAGGCAACAAAGCCGTTTTGAAGCGTTGGAAGTTTGCTTCGTCTTCACCCAAGTAACGCTCGCCTTTGATGTTACGAGAAATACCACTCACACCCGTTCCAAAGATGTATACGAAATGCTTACCACCCATCGCAGGATAGTTACCATTGTCGTTATATACTTTGTCGGTTGGATTCCAAATCATATCCCTACCATTCTCACCACCCAAGTAGCTATCTTCAGAGAAGGCCATTGCCAAACGCTCACCTGTTTCCATATTGATGGCGTAACCAGGGAACCATCCCAAGCCCATTGAACCTGAAATGGGGTTTCCGTTTTTATCTACAGAAGGAGCGAAACGCATGTTGAACTTCTCCATTTGTCCTTCATTCGAATTTTTCAATTCATCATCAGACATTTCCAATACAGGGCAACGTGTCCACAAGTCTTTGTTCGGTGTGATAACAATTTGCACACTCGCCAATTCACTCAAAGGACTCTGTAATCCTGATGAGTTACCCCACCAAGCGAAACCATAGGTATTTCTTCCGGCTGCGGTCAATTTCTCACGAGCAACCAAACCATAAGGCGCAATTCTACCGTTCCAGATACGTTCAAATGCTTGACCAGGGTCTGCCGCAGTTCCATCCTGGTTAAAGAAATCGTGAATCAAAGGATCAAATGTAGCACCTCTACCGTTGCTACCCGAACGGATCCAGTTCTGCCACAATGCACCCGAATTTGCTGTGTTTTGTGCGTCATTGTCGGCCACAGCGGTCAACCATTGTTTACCATTGTTCTCCCACTTAACACTCCAACTCAACATACCATTGCTAGGATCAGCATTGGCATTTTCACCTGGGTTAAATACTTGCTCAACTTCTACACTAAAGCCCCAATCAGCCAAAGTTTCCTGGGTCTTATTATTCTTTCCTCTTCTACCTTGAACAGATTCAAACCCAACACCAATGATGGTATCGTTGAAAATGGTATCATTCTCCAAATCAGTTGCACCCTTCTTCACCATGAACCAACCAGTATTCTTGGTGATAGAATCTTTCAAACCAGACGCCAAAGACGCCTTATTTTCACGCAAGACGAATTCAAATTTCGCATTAGGTACCTTAATTGGGTCAACAACTTTAATCTTTACTGGACCCGCACCAGCAACATAAGTTGCTTCTTTCGCAAATCCGTTTTTCAAGATTTCGTCAACGGTTTCTTTGGTGAACTCCAATACATTGCCACCATTACCACGACCAGCCAAACGGGTCAAAACTGGACCACTGCCATAGTTCGACTGCAACTCAGTTCCAAATTGCTCTGGCTCTGTTTTGTGAGGAATCGCTTTGTATGTTTTGATGTTACGACGTCCAGCCAAGAATTGGTTTGGATCAACCTGCAATGAATCATCCGCCAAAATAGCATAAGACAATACCATGTAATAAACGGGCTTGAAGTCTACCAAACGCGTGTTTGAACTAGTAGCAAACAAATCGTTCTTGATGCTCCAAGTATGTTGAACACCTTGGTCTGCACCCTCAACCTTAATCACAGGTAATAAAGCAGCCAACTTAGGATCATAAACCTTATTGACAATCATACCACGGTTGTTCTTCATATCACACTGGAACAACAAACGCGCTCTGTCAATATTGTCCAAATCTCCCGTACTAACGGTGGCATCTTTCAACTGATACACCATGTAACCCTCGAACTTATAAGTACGCTCCTTATTATTCGCATCCTTATATTTTTCTGTGTAGTTCTCAACTTTAGGACTGTTTGTATTCAAGAATTTCAATACCAATTCTTGCTCCAATTCCTGAATTTCGATATCAGGTGCATTAGGACCATCCAAAATTTTGAAATTATTGTTGAACAAGGTTTGTGCTTTATCACTCGCCAATTGCAACAAACGAATTGAACCTGTACCCAAACAAGGTGAACCTGCACCACCACTGGTAGTACGTGCCCACACTACACCTACAGTGATTCGCTGGATTTGACCAGGACGCAAAGTAAATGGACCTGTAGATTGCAAGAAACGACGGTCCCCAGGTTTGTTACCTGCAGATTTTTCATCCCAACATTCTGTAGGATAACTTGGATCTGTATTGGCTGGGAACATGAATTTGGCCGGCTTAGAACCGCCAAAACCAGTACCACCATAGGTTACATTCTGTCCACCCAACCACTTTCCTTGTAACAAATTGTAATATTCAATGGCCTCACCTGGGTTACCACGCACAGGATCTTGGTCGTTATTGTAGTACATGAAGTGACTCAAGCCCAATTGATTACCTGCTGAATCTGTAGGACCTTCAAAATAGTCCACACCCACAGTAGGGGGATTCAAACCATAACCCAATACACCTTCATCATCATCATCACCATTGTAACAGAAACCCAACGAACGTCCAACATCACAACCCACATAGTCATCCGCGTAGTTACCCAAATCGGCATCCACCCACTGACCCATGTAACAATCATTCAACGTGGTGAAACCACGGTTAATGATCTTAGAACTGTAGAACGTCATGTTGTTTACCTCATCGTTCGTAGCAAATGCAAAACCTGTCGTTTGAATTTCAATACCGATCGGCTGTCCTTGCGTTTCGCTGTGGATGTTACCCTTGTCATTGTAAACCCACCAAATAAACATATCTGGCTGTTTGTCTACACCATTGTCAATTGAAGGACGGCGGTCATCCAATACGGGGTGCTCCCCTGCAAATGGATCATAAACACCATCAGGTGTCACTTCTTTGTAAGGTGCCAAATATTTCGCTTCGTTACCAAACATCACGGCACGCTGACGGCCTGCTGGCCAATCGCGAATACCCGCACTTTGATTCAAATATTTACTGCTTTCAAAATCCTCCAACTCATCGCGGGTCACCTTCCACATTTTGTCGTAGGCCTTACAACGAACAGGATCTGTACCAGCAGTGGTAGTATCCAAAGGTCCTGGCCAAAAATCCACACCCTTTTGACGGTAAGTCATCGCAGCCAACTTCAAGCTACCACCATTATCGCGACCACCAATCCAGATAGCACCGGCAAAAAGCGCATGTTTTCTTACTGCATTAGGGTCACTGATTTTGGGAATTTCGTATTTGGGATTATTAATGTCCCACCACATATCACCACCATTCAAAAGCTTGGTTCGAACGTTGTTTACGTCCAAATCCGCACTCTGGGATGCTGGTTCACAGGTGTTGGCAAATTGTCCTGCCCTACGATCCACACGGGGAGCATTTCCCCTGCCATTCAAGTTCAAAATAGGACGGGCTACCGCCATATGAACTGCCATTGCAGAGAGTAAAAATATTCCTAATCGTTTCATAAATCTTTCTTTTCTTGTTTAGTTGAAGTTAATACGTAAACCTACACGAACCGTTCTGGGCGCACCCAACATACCCGTTTGTGAAGCCAACATAATTTTATACAAATCAATATAACTCTGAGCGTCAATTTGGTTTTGAGCCAACAACTGTCCTTGAGGAGAATTGATAAATCCATCATCCATTGCCTGACCTGTGTAAGGATAAACCGAATTCACGTTGCGTGCATTCAACACGTTTTGTACCCAGAAGAAAACACTCATGATCAAAGGTTTGCCGTTGTCCTCACGGTTGAAACGAATACCTTTGGTAATGTTAATATCAAATGTTTGTTGCCATGGCAAACGAGCACCGTAAGGCACACCTTTGATTTGTGCACGATCCACCGCACCAGACTGCACAGGTCTAACTGTAGGGGTATAAGGCGTTCCACTGTATGAGTTTGAAATGATATTAAAGCTGGCGTATTTGAAGATTTCTTTGCCATTCACCTTAGGACCCAAATACAAATTCTTCTTGGTTTTGGGGTCTATACCACCGCCATAAGCCCAAGTAGCCATCAACTTGATGTTGTGACGAATATCCAACTCGCCCAAAGGAATTACGTTACGCAAATTGGGCTGGTTCGAAGCAATCAATGTGGCCTGTGAACTGATGTTTGATCCAGTACCATCGGCAAATTGCAACATGTAACTTGCAACGAATGAGAATGGGCCAGGAATCGTACCGATGCCACCAATGTCGTTCATAGAGAAAGTACCTCTGAAACCAGTGATGGTTGAGAAGTCGATGTTACGGTAAGTTGTGTATGTTACTGGATAGCCCTGGCTGATTTGATACAAACCAAAGTCTTTTCTGTTTTCACTGTAAGAAGCCGCAATTTCCAAACCACGGTCTTTCTTCACACCAAAAATCTGCTTGTAACCCACTTCGTAGTCAGTTTTAATACGGGGTTGCAAACTTCCGTTTGAAATGGTGGCACCCTGACGGTTCTTCAAGTAATACAATTCATCAATTGACAAGAATGAAGCCGCTTGGTTCGGACGTTGTGCTAATACATCATAGCTCACATAGAACGACTTTCTTTCTGGCTCCAAGGGGAATGAGAACCAAATACGTGGCAACAAGTTCAGAGCTGGTGTAAAATCTTCCAAAGCGTCTTTGGTCAATTCTTGCTTATTTGGGTTAACCAAGTATGGTGCGATTCTACCATTGCTGGTTTGGTTTGCCAAAAATTCTGCACTCTTCAATTCAGAACCATCGGCATTGAACCAACGGTCACCATTGCGATATCCAATGATCTTGGTGGGTGATTGAATGTCATTCACGTACACCTTGAATTCTTCACCAATGTTATTGGGATGAGATACTGCCAAACCATTGATTTCGGTAACCTCAGCAGCCGTCTTGATAGGATACAAAGTATAGGGATCTTTCAACACCAACTGGTTGGCATCATAACGCTCCATACGAACACCCAAACGGAATACCAAGTCCTTGAAACGGAACTGATCCTGCAACCATGCTGAAATATAGACTGGCTGAAATGCACCAATGGTGCGCATGTCTTTGTTATTCAAAAACTGCTCAATACTTGGCTTGCCAATCACCTTGTTACCCAAATGGTCGTAACCGAAATAACTAACTAAACCATTACCATTGTTCAACAACTCATCCGCATTAAACATATCCAATGAGAACATGCTGGGGTCATAAGAATTGATATCAACGAAGGTGCGTTCGTCTATGGTATTTCCGTAAACGTCTTTCCCTCCACCAGCAATCAACTTATCACGGAAGGCACGGTCAAAGTGCGACTGTTCACCGTAGTTGATCAAACGATTATAGCGAACTGTGTCTGTGAACTGGCCATTGGCATCATAACTCAAAATGGGATTACCCAAATCCAATTCTGCGATGTGCTTATTCATTTGTTGACGCATCAATACCCACAAGCTATTGGCAGCCAATCCATAACCACGAGTTATTTGCTGCTCATAGTAGAAACCCGCTTGTAAATCGTGCTGAGTTCTTTCACGACCCCCCACTGATTTTGGCTTAACAGACATCTGTCCTACCGCAAACACACCATAACGTTCTGTATTTGATTTTGAATAGTTCGCCGTAATTCCACCTGGAGTACCATGCAATGAGTACACACCGTTCGGGTTCATACCATTCAACAAACCTTGGTTGGTCAACAGGGTATTCATATTTTGAATCTTGAAATTACGACTGTCGTAATAGTCATAAATATTCTCGGTATACTTGGCACGAAGAGGGTTCAAGTCACTTGCCTTGAATGACATCAATGTATCAGCATAACCCACTTGCTCCCAATAGTTTCTCAACTGTACGTAGTTACCAAACTGATCGCGAACAATCTTGGGCTCTTTGTTTGGATTCTGTGAAGGATCATAGTTAGCATATGCGTACACAGCCGTTGGATATGACTGAAACTTACCAATGTAACCGTAATCAAAAATGTTGTCCAAATGCCTTGCATCACGTGTTAATGAAGACGAAGTTTGATATTCGGCACGAACAGAGTAGTATGCATTCTTGATTGAGCTTTCTTTGTTCGTTTTGAAGTTTTGGGTAAACAACAAGTAACCACGGAATGTCTGGTTATCGCCACGGGCGTTGTTCTTGTAATTCATCACCGAGTTGCTCGCTGATAATCCAGATGAGTAGAAGTAACTCGCGTAACCAGTTACACTCACATACTGAGAAGGACGCCATTCCAATTTACCTACGAAGTTTCCGTTTCCACTTGCGCTATTCGGACGTGCCTTCAACAATTCGAAGTCTTCCATACGCAAGAAGTTGGCACTGTGTACGAAACCATTGGGCGTAAACACCAAAGGATTTTCTTCGATTTCAGCCAATTTCGCATCGTTCACACGGTAAACACCTGTGCGTGTAGGCGATGCATCCTTGTAGTAACCCAAGTTGGCGTTCATCATATAACCCAACTTTACGTTGCGCTTGGTTTTACCTGTTGAAGGATCTTTTTCTTCCTTTACCCAAATCGGACCGGAAATGAATCCCTCAACGGTGTTGTATCCAAAAGGATCCAAACCAGTTGAAGTAATTCCTTCAATCGCTGTTACAATTTTATCAGTCGCTGACTTTGAGGTAGATGAAAACACCCCGCCTGTTAAGTCACCGTACATGGCAGGAATACCTCCTACGTTCGCAGAAATCTGCTCTGTACCCAAGGTTGGCAATCCGCCTCCACCAATAACACGCTGACCGTCAATGTATGTACCGTTACCGTCTGCACGTGTACCACGAACCGAAATACCTTGTGGCGTACTCAAAATGGCCGAGTTTGTACTTTCCAACAAACCTGTACCACGCTGACCCGATCCAACAATCGATTTTCCATCAATCACAGACTCGGATTTCAAGAAATCAACCGGCGCTCTCTTACCTTTCACCTTGATTACCGCTGGACCCATGGTGCCTGATCCCGACTTGATGAAATTCACTTCTTCATCAGGGTTTTGGCCTGGTTGCAGACTGATGTCCTTGATCTCCTGATCAGGATAGCCCTCTTTGGTCGCTTTTACGTCGTACCTACCCGGTGTTAACGTAGCAAAACCGACGTTACCGTCTGAATCCGTGGTATCCGTTGCAACCTCAATGTTGTTCAACAACATCACAATCTTTACACCGCTCATGTTCCGGCCATCTTGGTCTTTGGCCTTAATACGAAAGTCGGCAAAGTTGGTTTGCGCTGTTACCACACCGATGGACAAAACCACCACTGCGAGTGCAATAATCTTACGTAGCATATACTTCATAGGTCTTTTTCTTCTCTAAATCGCTTTTTATACAAATAACGATAATTTGGCAAGTTTACCGAAAAAACAAGGATTTATCAAGTTTCAAACGTTGAAACTTTTGACTAAATTGTGTTACTCAGAAAAGAAATTTGAAATAATCCAAAAATTAGATCCGCGGTATGTCGTACAATTTCAACACTTTATCGAGAAGCACATCCGATATTTTCTGATAACTTTCCACCGTCCAGCCCCCTACATGCGGACTCAGAATCACGCGATTATTTTCACAAAGTCCATTGAAAACATCCATAAAGGCATCATCGCCCAAAAAAGGCGGCTCCACCGACAATACATCCGCTCCAAATCCCAGTAACCTTCCACATGAAAGCGCCTCTAGTACCAAGGCCAAATCCAAGACTCCGCCACGCGATAAATTGAGCAGCCAAAAATGTGATTTCATCAAGGCCAATCGATCTGCATTTAACCAATTTTTGGTTTCAGCCGTCAAGGGCACATGCAAGGTCAATACATCCGACTCTCGCAACAATACCTCCTCAATCACCTCCTCTACCATATCACCGCCAAAACCCGTTAAATACTTATCGTGGGCGATCACCCGAACCCCAAAACCCGATAATTTTCTCGCTACAGCGGAACCCGTATTTCCAAATCCCAAAATCCCCACCGTTCTACCCCGCAATTCCACACCCCGATTGCCCTCACGGTCCCAAAGACCATCCAACACCTCCCTGTGCGATTTAACCAAATTGGTAAACAATCCCAACAGCATGGCCAGGGTATGTTCTCCCACCGCATCAGAATTGGCCTCGCCCGCATTGAAACAATGGATGTTCAAACTTGCAGCAGCAACATCATCTATATTATCCATCCCAGCACCGCCTCTGCCAACCCACCGTAAATGCTTGCTGGCTGTTAAGATATCTTGTCCAACAAAACACTTGCTCCTAACCATCAACCCATCGGGTTGATGCGTTTGCAATAACCCCACAATCTCCGCCACACTCGATGAACAATCGCGGGCATCAATCACAGAAAACCCTGCTGCTTTGAGCCCCATTTCCAGGGCCGGATGAAAATCATCGATCAGCAGAACCCGCGCCAACATCAAGCAAAATTCTTGCGATTGCGATACCAAGCAGACTCGGTTGAACCGGTTTGGGCGATAGTTGCTTCACCACCGGTTGCTGCGGCACCTTGTTGAAAAAAGTGAAGCGCTGCCTGAGCCAACAATTGCGCCTCCGCCGCTTCCAGCGGCTCCGGCGTCATCTGCTCCTCGGTAAAGTATTGCTGAATAAAGTGCGTATCGAATTTTCCCTCAATAAATGCCGGATGCTGCATCACAAAATCGCCAAACATCAATGTGGTCTCAATACCCGTAATCACATATTCTGAAATCGCCCTGCGCATGCGCGCAATGGCCTCCAACCTGCTCGGTGCCCACACAATCAACTTCGCCAACATGTTGTCGTAGTAAATGGGAATATCCATGCCGCTCTCCATACAATCATCCACCCGAATTCCCGATCCCTGTGGCACCTTATACGTTTCCACCCTGCCTACGTTTGGCAAGAATTGATTCATCGGATCCTCAGCACAAATTCTCAGCTCAATCGCATGTCCATGTATCTTCAAATCGCCCTGAGTAAAGCCCAATTTCTCTCCCGCAGCCACCCTGATTTGCTCCTTCACCAAGTCAATCCCAGTGATCAATTCCGTCACCGGATGCTCAACCTGTAAGCGCGTATTCATCTCCAAGAAATAGAACTCCATGTTCTCACTCAATAAAAACTCCACGGTGCCTGCACCAGAATAATTACAGGCCTTGGCAACATTTACCGCCGCCTCGCCCATCGCCCTGCGAATCTCCTCTGTCAATACCGCACTTGGGGCCTCTTCCACCAACTTCTGATGCCTGCGCTGAATACTGCATTCCCGCTCAAACAAATAACAAGCGTTCCCATAATTATCGGCCATCAATTGAATTTCTATGTGTCTCGGACTCCCCACATACTTCTCAATAAACACACTATCATCGCCAAATGCGCTACGTGCCTCGTTCTGCGCCATCTGCAATGCACTCAAAAAATCTTCTTTCCGCTCAACCACGCGCATCCCTTTTCCACCACCGCCAGCGCTCGCTTTTACCAGAACGGGGAAACCCACTTCAATCGCCACCAGCAAAGCATCCTCTGGATTTTTAATCGCCTCATCGATGCCAGGAACCAACGGCACGCCAAAAGCCTTTACCGCCTGTTTCGATGCAATCTTGCTGCCCATCACTTCCATGGATTCAGCGCTCGGACCAATCAATACCAACCCGTTTTCTTTCAGTAATCGGGCGAAATTGGCATTCTCGCTCAAAAAACCATAGCCCGGATGCACTGCCTCAGCGCCGGTTTGTTTACACAAATCAATGATTCGATCCATCCGCAAATAACTATCTGCGCTGGCCGGTCCACCCACACAATAGGCCTCGTCCGCATAACGAACATGCAACGCTTGTGCATCGGCTTCACTGTAAATACCCACGGTGGCAATACCCATCTCCCGACAAGTCCTCATCACGCGGATGGCAATTTCTCCGCGGTTGGCAATCAAAATCTTTTTAAACATGGCGCTGTGCAAATATCGCATCCTACACCGTGAATTACACGCATATCCAACCAACTTTTGAATTTACACCCACCTTTTGATTTACCTTCGCACCCTCAAATCGTGTTGCAAAGCATAAAAAATATGGCCGTTTTGGTGCGGGCGGAATTTCAGCTCGACCTTAAAAAACCTGCAGTTTTGGCCTCCGCCATCCTACAAATGGCTACCATGACTTTACTCGCCTTTTTATCACAGCCCCAAATCACCGCCAAAATCTGGAACAGCCTGTATTGGATTATTCTCTTGTTTTGCACCCTCCAAGCGATTTCTAAAAACTTCTTGGGCGTGAACCGAGCCCGGTGGATCTATTTCAACCAATTGGCCGCCCCACAATCCATCCTTTGGTCGAAAATGGTATACGGATGGTGTAGCATGATCATCCTCACCCTCGCCAACTTGCTATTCTTCGGGTTTTTCATGGGCTTTCCCATTGAACACCCAGGCGCTTATTTCCTGAATCTCTTGTTGGTGGTTGCAGGCATCGGTAGCGTATTTACCCTCATTGGCGCCATCGCTTCCAAAGCCAACCAAGCCGGATTTCTGGCCCCTGTGCTCAGCTTACCCGTGGTTTTACCCCTCATTCTAGTGGGTATGCAGGCCTCGAACAAAACCCTAAACCCCGTGCTTGTGAGCTCAGTTTACAATGATATCGCCTTGGTCGGAGCCCTCGATTTTTTGATCGTTGTCCTAGCTGTTGCCCTGTTTCAACCCCTTTGGAAGGATTGAACGAACTCCTTTATTTACCCGACCAGTCAAACAAGATTCGCACGGCCTCATCCATTCCCGCATCTTCGCGGTAACGCTTCAACCAATCTTGCTTTTGTGCCAGTTTGATAGCATCTGTTCCAGCCTCCTTCAAGTCAACCTGTAACGCCATCACTGTATCACAAACCGTCCTGTATTTGTAGTCGCGCAGCGGCTTATCCTGGGCCCTCAACGCCTCTTGCTGTGCCTCGAACTTCTTCATATTCAACGAATACGTGTATTCATTGCGCACTTGTGCCAATTCCAAAGATCGCTTTTGCACCAACGCATAATACTCATTCTTAGTCAGGCGCTTTTTTGACTGTTCGATGGCCTTCAATCGCTGAGCTTCCTTGAATGGATTGTATCGCTGATAGGCTGCCGCAGGGATTTTATCGTAAGCCAAATGGAAGTCCATTTCCTTTTCCCCTTGTTCAATACCATCATACACATCAGGCAACACCACATCGGGCTCTACCCCACGCAATTGCGTTGTTCCGCCATTGATGCGATAAAACTTCTGAATCGTCACCTTCAATTGACCAAATCCACGAGGAAACACATCACTTTGTCCGCCCGGCAATTCCACAAACGTCTGCACCGTACCTTTACCGAACGTGCTCTTGCTTCCTACGATCACCGCCCTACCATAATCTTGCAAAGCTGCAGCCAAAATTTCAGAGGCAGAAGCACTGTAGGTGTTGGTTAAAATGACCAACGGACCACTATAATCCACAGACGGATTGCGATCTTCATGCACTTCTATGCCTCGCATGTCTTTAACCTGCACGATTGGACCTTGAGGGATAAACAATCCTCCCATTTCTATGGCATCTGCCAAACTGCCACCGCCGTTGTTGCGCAAATCAATGATAATGCCCTTAGCACCCTCTTTTTGCAACTTGGCGATCTCTGTTCTCACATCACCGGTGCAATTACGACCGCGACCCCGCTGTGAGAAATCGGCATAGAAACTAGGCAAATGAATCAACCCAAATTTTTTGCCTTTGTAGGTCATTACTGCGCTTTTCGCAAAACTCTCCTCTATCACCACAACTTCACGTATGATCGGAATCACAACGATGCTACCATCGGGCTTTTTCACCGTCAAACGCACTTCTGTACCCTTCTTTCCGCGAATCAATTGAATGGCATCATCCAACTTCATATCCACCACATCCACTGGCTCTGCAGGACCTTGTGCAACTTTCAAAATCAAATCGCCCGCTTTCAATTCGCCCTGACGGTAGCTGGCGCTTCCAGGAACAATCCGCTCCACTTTCACGTAACCATCACGCTCGGTCAAAGTGGCACCAATACCCTCCAACTTGCCTGTCATCCCGATATCAAAGTTCTCCTTGTCTTCTGGCGGAAAATAATTGGTATGGGGATCATAAATTTCTGCAATCGTGTTGGCATACATCCCAATTTGATCACGGCGATCCATTTTCTTCAACCGTTTAAACCAGTCTGTATAAAATTTCTTGGTCTCATTACGCGCCTGCAACTCCAAGGTATCGAAGGGTTTTTGCTTGGCGATGGCCGATGAGTCTTTGGCTTTCTTTTGGGTTTCCAATTTGCGCGATAAACGCTCCATGCTTTGGAATTGCAACCATTTTTGCCAGTCCTTTTTCAAGGTCTCCCAATTGGGTTGAAAAGCCTGTGGCTCATCATACACAGTATAGGTTTCATCCAAATCGTAGTTCAAGGGCTTGGCCAATGACTCCGCGATTACGGGCTCTAGGTTCGACAATCGGGCCATCAAAATATGCCAGGTTGTATCGAAGAAATCGAACCTACCCACCTGTATTTGATCATCGATTGATGTCTTAAATGGCTCAATCGCCTTCAAATCTTCTTGGGTGAAGAAATGCTTATCGCGGTCAAGGTTGTTGATGAGGTTGTTATAGATATTCACACTCAGTGAATCATCCAACTCCTTGGGTTCGTAATGGGCCTCTTTCAGCATCATCATCAAGGTGCCCAAAAAGCTATCATTCTCTCCAAATTTCTTGTTACTACAGAACACGAACAACGCCAAAATCATCGACGTGGTGGTGATCACTACCCAACGGTTAATTCTCATACGACAGTTAAAAACAAGTTAAAGTTCAAATATAGAAACGCAACAATTCACAGCTTATTTACCAGGACCTTTTGGCGCCGGAGGAGGAGGCATATTGGGCGCACCATGACCAGGGCCTCCCTGACCATTGTGTCCAGGACCACCTTGTCCGCCAGGACCGCCTTGTCCGCCAGGACCACCGGGTCCGCCCATTGGTGCACCTTTCATCTCTGGCAATGGCTTGTAGAATTTCTCCAATCCCAACGTTTTGATTCCTTGATCAAATACCAAATCAACGGGAATACCTGCCTTTTCAATGCGATTCAAGTCCATCTGCAACGAAGCACCAATCACACCGCGTGTGTTCAATACCGCTTTTACATCCGCAGCGTTACCGTTGCCCTGTAAACGCAATAATTCACCCGCCAAATCAGAAATCACTTGGCGCATTTTAGCCACATCCACACGATAAGTACGCTTTTCTGCGCCCCCATCGGCCACAGGCTTTCCTTTTTCTTCCAAAACGATAGCCCCCTGATTCAACAGGGTATTAAACGTAATCATATTGGCTTTTCCATGAGCCGATGACGCACCAAATCGCACAGAACGGAACACGCTGGCAACAAAAGTCACATAATAGTCATCCAAGCTGCCTTCAAGTTCCTTTTGATCAAACAATTGAGTCACCATGTACAATCCAAGCACGTCTGCTTTGCACTCCTCAATGGCCGAATAGTCTGCACCCAAGGCTTCGCGAACGGTCAATTTATCATTTCCAACAACATTTTTAATACCCAATCCATGAGCCACTTCGTGGAACATGACATTATTAAAAAATGCATTGAACGTAATGTTCTTCTGTTGAGAAGGGGCAATAACACGTGCGGCGATGGGCACCACCATGTTTTCAAATTTTGCCTGCATGGTGTTCTTCAACTGAGAACGTCTTGTGCCATAATATTTCTGCAATCGCTCATCATTGGGCAAGTTCACCGCGATGGTCTTGCTGCCAGAATTGCAATCGCCTGCATAATACACTGCGTCAAAAACAGCCAACTGACTCAAGGGCTTAGAACCGGGCTCACGTGGTGGGAAACCTGGCTCCATGGTCATTTCAACGTGGTCGCTGCTGGCCTCGTCTTGATCCAATGAGGGCTTATATTGAGATTCTACAGGCAAACCCGCTTGCAACTTGGGCAAGTATGCAATGAATTTCTCCAACTTCGCATCCCAAGCCTTGTCGCGCACCAAAACATACGCTTCGTACGATGTTTTCTGTCCATACAACTTGTCTTCGTAATTCTCAATCGGTCCGATAACCAAGTCTAAATGGCTTTTCAACGACAACCATTTGATATCGCTCACCGTGTAATCGTCCATCATCAAAGCACCCATGCGCAAACGCAAATATTCTGAAAACTCTGGATCTTCTGCACGAATAGCTTCGGCCGCCGCGTTCATTTCATCACCCATTTTCATGACCTCTTCGCGATAGAACTCGCCAAATTTAATTGACTGATATTCTTTGCCATTGCCACTGCGGAAAGGCATTCCCATGGGCTCCGGCATGATTGGACCATTTTTGTGCTTACTTGGATCGATTGGTCCGGGCGCCTTAAAATCACGCACAATAGAGTATGGCTCTTTCACAAAAGGCAAAAACATGGTATCAATGCCTGCCACAGAAAAATCGCGGGGATAGAAATTAACACCCATCGGCTTTGGACCATATCCTTTGATGAAAGGTTCGTCGTTATTCAAACGATCCCAAGGACCATAATTGACATCGGCAAATTTCCTTTCGCTCGGGTCTTTGATACCAGCCAAAAAGTCGCCTTTGTCGCCAATGGTTTGCTTCCAAAATATACGGTCTGCATATTCCGCTGCTTTGATCAAGTGGGTGATACACTCGCGTTCAGCCGTACTCAACAACGCCGTATCGGTCTTCAATTCAAACTTTTTGTACATCGCAAGTCGCTGTGCAGCCACATTGGGTGCAACAGGCGCCGCAGCCACAGGGGCTTTTTTCTTGGGCTTTGCCGGCTTTTGGGCCATTGCTGGCATTGAGAATGCAACGGTTGCCAATGCAACGATCCAATTCAATTTCACCTTGGGATGGTTCACGAAATTTTTCACCATAGTTTACAAACCTACAAGAATTTTGCCACAAGCGAAATACCCATTTTGAAGGATGTCGTTAAACGCTGAATTCGGAACGACAAACACCATAGGAAATTGGCGGGAAATAACACATTTTTGCAACCGCAAAACCAAAACAAGGATGTCTTTGTTTTCAATGCACTTACACCTTGAAACCCCTCGATTTTCAAACATTCCAACAACTTCAGAGTGCCTTTGGCAATTACGAAGGAAGCATCAATTTGGGTGGGCAACCCTTCCCTTTCAGCAACATAGAACTCAGCAAGCCAACCGGCAAATACGTTTCTCGTGTTATTTTAAAGTTGGCCACCGCCCTGAGCGCCAAAGGGTTTGTTCAATATGCCGGCAATGCATGCAGTCCAGGTTTACAATTTCCGGAGCTCAACGATCGTACCGACCTCTCATCCATCAACACCGCCAATTGTGGTGTACTCATTGTCAACGTCCTTGGCACACCCAACATAGCTGGCGCGGTGGCTGTGAAGGCCGAGCCCTTCATGAACTTGCAAATCCAGCCCTCTTGGAATCATTTCGACGATTATTTGCAAGCGATGAGTTCAAAATATCGCGTGAGAACCAACAAAGTGCTCAGCACTTCTGATGCCTACCAAGCCATTGAACTGAAACATACAGAAGCCAATGAATGGATTCCGCAATGCGCCCAGATGTTGGGACATACACTCAAAGACAAAACGCTGGCCATTTCGCCCAAACTTTCTACCATGCTTCACACGTTTGTGAGGACCATGAAAGATAAATTTAAAGTCTGGGGTTATTATAAAAACGACCAATTGTGCGGGTTCATTTCCGCCATTGAAAGTGAGCACGGCCTGTATGCGATGCACTTAGGATTAACCGATGATGCGGCCAAAGATCAGTTGTACCAGCGCATGATGTACGATGTCATCGCCTACGGCATCGAGCAGAAAGACGAATTTGTATGTTTGGGTAGAACCGCCACCGAAATCAAGAGTACCATGGGCGCTACCCCCATCGAAAACAGCTATATCCTCTATGCCAAAAGCAAAATTTTGCGCGGCCTCATTGCCCTGTATGCGAAGCGATTTCATCGGGTAAAACCCTACCAATTGCGAAACCCTTTCAAAGGTTAAAACCAAATCGCTTACTTTCGCAGGGTTATGAGATTCCTGCTGTCAGTCTTCGCCCTAACTTCCGCTTCTTCGGCCATCGCCCAAACAGCCACACCAGCGCCGGCAAAAGCCATTGATTATACCATCAACAAACCGGGGAGCAGCTATGCCTTCACGCCCAGCAAAATATTGGCAGCTACGCCCGTAGAAGACCAATGCAGAACCAGCACTTGTTGGAGTTACAGCACCTTATCACTCCTTGAAAGCGAACTCATTCGACTGGGAAAAGGACAACACAATTTGAGTCAAATGTACGTTGCCCGTTGCGCATACACGGAAAAGGCCAAAACCTACCTCCGCATGAACGGTAATCATAGCTTCGACCAAGGCGGTGAAGGTTGGGATATTCCCAGCATCGTTACACAATATGGCATTGTACCCGAGAGTGTTTACACCGGTTTGAAAAATGGGGCTACCCGACATGATCACAGTGAAATGATCGCCGTGCTCAAAGGTTTCATGAGCGCTTTGGTAAAAAGAGAGACGGGCACGTACACAGAAAGTTGGTTACCGGCATTTGAAGGGATTTTGGATGCATATTTGGGCCCCATCCCCAAGGAATTTGTCTACGAAGGCAAAACCTACACGCCCAAATCTTTTGCGGCGAGTTTGGGGTTGAACATGGCCGATTACGTGGCTTTAACCAGCTTCACCCACCACCCCGATTACAGTGCTTTTGTAATTGAAGTACCCGATAACTGGGCGATGGACCGCGCCTACAACCTGCCCTTGGAAGACTTCACCCAATCGGTAAAAAACGCTTTGAACAAAGGATATACCGTGGCTTGGGCTGCCGATGTCAGTGAAAAAGGTTTCTCATTCCGCGATGGTTTGGCCATCGTACCCGCCGATGAATCTACCATCAAAAAAATTGGATCCGACAACGCAGGATTCAATGATGCTGGCGCGAAAAAAGAAGGCAACGCATTCAACCAACCCGTTGAGGAAATGGTGATTACGGCGGCGGTTCGACAAGCGGCATTTGACCGACAGTCTACTACAGACGATCACGGCATGCACATCGTGGGCATGTCTACAGAAAAAAACGGCACCACGTACTTCTTGGTGAAAAACTCTTGGGGAACCGGGAATTCATTGGGTGGATTCTTCTATGTGAGCGAGGCATACTTCAAATACAAAACCATTTCCGTGATGCTACACAAAGACGCTGTAGATAAGGGATTGAGCAAGAAGCTCGGGTTTTAAGGAATATCGAAACAATCGCGTATCTTTGCGCCACTTTTCAACTATGATCATTGGCGTTCCAAAAGAAATCAAAAACAACGAAAACCGCGTGGCATTGACGCCCGCAGGTGCAAGTGAATTGATCAAACACGGTCACACACTGTATGTGCAAAAGACTGCTGGCGAAGGCAGTGGCTTTGCTGATGCTGAATATCAAGCCGCTGGTGCAACCATCCTCAACACCATTGAGGAAGTGTATGCCATCGCCGAAATGATCATCAAAGTAAAAGAGCCCATCGAAAGCGAATACAGTTTGATCAAAAAAGATCAATTGTTGTTCACCTATTTCCACTTCGCTTCTTATGAGCCATTAACGCACGCCATGATTGAGCGCGGTGCTGTTTGTTTGGCCTACGAAACCGTAGAAAAAGCCGATCGCAGTTTGCCTTTGTTGGTTCCAATGAGTGAAGTAGCAGGTAGAATGAGTATCCAAGAAGGTGCAAAATACCTTGAGAAGCCCATGGGCGGAAGAGGTGTATTGTTGGGCGGTGTCCCAGGGGTAAAACCTGCCGAAGTATTGGTATTGGGTGGTGGAATCGTTGGTACCCAAGCGGCCAAAATGGCTGCAGGATTGGGCGCCCGCGTTACCATGATGGATATTAGCTTGCCTCGTTTGCGTCAGCTCGACGATATCATGCCTGCCAACGTTGAAACGTTAATTTCTAACGAATATAACGTTCGTAACGCCGTGAAAACCGCTGATTTGGTTATCGGTGGCGTATTGATCCCAGGTGCAAAAGCGCCTAAGTTGATCACACGCGACATGTTGCCAACCATGAAAAAAGGTGCGGTTATCGTTGACGTTGCCATCGACCAAGGAGGTTGTTTTGAAACATCTAAGCCCACAACACACGCTGAGCCTTGCTACGAAGTAGATGGCGTTGTTCACTATTGCGTGGCCAACATGCCTGGTGCTGTTCCTTATACTTCAACTTTGGCCTTGACCAATGCCACTTTGCCCTACGCAGTGCAGTTGGCCAACAAAGGTTGGAAGAAAGCATGTGCCGATAGCAATGAATTGAAATTGGGATTGAATGTGATCAACGGCAAGGTGGTTTACAAAGGGGTAGCAGAAGCTTTCAACCTTGAGTACACCCCAGTGGATACTTTCTTGAACTAATTTCAGTATGACCAACTTGGTCAATTACCGCGTTTACGGAGAAGCAAACAGCCGTCCGCTGTACATCCTGCATGGCATTTTTGGCATGCTCGATAACTGGCATTTGGCCGCTCAACAGCTGGCCACAGACTTTCGCGTAATCACTTTTGACGCCCGAAACCACGGCAAGAGTTTTCATGACCCAGCGTCTGGTTACCTTGCCATGGCTGAAGACTTAAACGTCTTGATGCACCATTTGGGCGATGAGCAGGCCATCATAATGGGACATTCGATGGGAGGTAAAACGGCCATGTTTTTTGCCGACAATCACCCAGAAAAAGTGGAACAGTTGATTGTGGTTGATATCGCGCCGAAACGATACGTTCCCGGTCATTTGGGCTATTTCAAGGCCTTCAAAGAGGTCCCATTGCATCAATTGAACTCACGCAAAGAAGCGGAAGAAGCTTTTCTGCCCTATGCACCAGACATGGGTGTTCGCCAGTTCCTACTCAAAAACATCGAACCCATTCCCGGAGGCGGTTATACCACCAAAAGCAATTTGGAAGCCATCGAAATGGCCTACGAAGAAATCATCGGCGAGCTGTCCTTCAAACAAGTGTTTCTGCGAAGGGCTGATTTCATTGCCGGAAGCAAAAGTGGTTACATCAAAGAGGACGACAAAGACAATATTCTGCAATATTTCCCAACTGCGCAGTTCCATGTAGTGGCCAACGCCGGTCATTGGGTGCATGCTGAAAACCCCCAAGGCTTCCTGGCCTGTTTGTCGGAAATTCTGCGGTAATATTTCGCAAGGTATTGTACCTTCGTTATTTCCAACATGAAACACCTGTTCATTGCTATATACGCTTTATTGATTTCTGTGATGGCCACATCCCAAGTGGTTGAACCGTCGGCTGTTGCTACACCACAAACGCCCCTAACCCGTCCTTCCTGGGTTGCGATGCACGTTGGCGGTGGTTTTCAATTGAATGCAGGCGGTTGGAGAGAGCGATACAATGCCAATGCAAAATTCGATTTGGGCGCCGAATACCAGCACAAAGAGCAATGGTTGTTGGGGTTCAATTATGTCCCCTACACCGGCGGTTGGGTAAATACGGACAGTTTATACGGCGATATTATTTCTGATGCCAATTATTTGTTTGATGTCAACGGCAATCCTGCCGTGATTCGAACCTACATGCGCGGCTTTAATTTTTGTGCTACCGGCGGCAAAATCATCCCATTGAAGCAAAGCACCTTGAAAAACCCACGAACATGGTCGCTCCAACTCATTGGCGGCGTAGGGTACCATGAACATTTCACCAAATTCCAGTTTGACAAGGGCTTGGTGCCACAGCTGGAGGGGTTTTACGAGGTTGGACATGATAATTATCGCGCGGGCTACTGTTTTACCGAGCAGGTGCGATTGCAATATATGAATCCAAACACGTTGAGTTTTCAGGTGGGTTTAGGGTTGATGCAGGGTTTTACCAAGAACATGCGGGAGTGGGACATGAGCACATTCAGGGCACCAGATGCCAAGCAAACCGATTTGGGATTTGGCATCAACTGTAATTTGGTGATTCCGATTGTGATTTATACCAAAAGCACGGTAAGGGAAACGGAATATTTCGAATGATTATTGCTGTCTACAATGTGGGTTTAGGTGTTTACCGTTGGCTAATCCAACTGTTTGCATTGTGGAATCCCAAGGCGAAGGCATTGTTGAATGGATGGGCCAGGGATCGCGCTTTTCATCGGGGCGATATCATTCATGAGATTAACGGGGTTACTACGGGTGAATTCGAGTTGATTTGGATTCATTGTGCCTCACTGGGTGAATTTGAGATGGCGAAGCCCATTGCGGCCGCCTTGCAGGCGGCCTCCAGCCAACGGCATGTGCTGTTTAGTTTTTTCTCGCCCTCAGGGTATAATCACGCTGTTTTAGATCACAACCAAACCAAAGTATACTTGCCGTTGGATGGACGTGACAGCGCGAAGCGCTGGCACGCGCAATGGCAGCCGCAGGCCGCCATTTTTATTCGCTACGAATTCTGGTATCACCACTTAAAAACGGCCATCCAAGCAAACATTCCCACCTTCGCCCTCGGCGTATCGCTCAGACCCAATCACTTCCTATTCTCCAAAGTAGCATCGCCCTGGAAACACCTACTAAAACAACTCAATGGCATTGGACTGATCAACGAATCCATGGTGCTGTTGGCCCAACAAAATCAGTTCAACAACGCCTTCCTTTTCGGTGATTCCAAATTTAATAGGGCATACGACAGAACCCTACTATCTCCCTCACCCAACCCCCTACTGCAAACATGGCTTCAGCGCAAACCCACCCTCATCTTCGGTAGTGCCTGGATGCAAGAAATTACCCTGCTGCAAGATTTCATTCAAACCCATCCCACGGCCTTGAACAGCTGGCAAATCCTCATCGCCCCACACAACATCTCCCCTGAATTTTGCGCGCAAATTCAAGACGCGTTACAGCCACTTCAAACGGCGAAATACAGCGAAAAAACAACGTTATCAGAAGAGGATCAAGTGGTGATTTTGGATACTATCGGACAGTTAGCAGATTGTTATAGATACGGCGCGATGGCGGTAATTGGCGGTGCATTCGGCAAAGGGTTACACAATACCATTGAAGCGGTGGCCTTCGGACTCCCCGTGATCTTTGGTCCGAATTTCCAGAAATTTCCAGAAGCCCAACAATTCATCCATGCGGGCTTTGGTTTCAGTGTAAGCGACAGTGAATCATTCAATCAAATACTGCTGACTTTGATGTCAGAAGTTCAACCTAGCCCGTCGCAACCCCAACAAAAAAGCTTCACCCACCCACTGTCAACCCTAGCCAAAAATTTCGTGGCAGCGAACCGGGCGGATGTGTCGAAATTTGTCAATCTGACATACCCAGAGGCAAAAAAGGGTAAATAATCGGCATAAAACTGACATTTTTTCGCCCAATAGGCAAAGAACCCTCCATTTTAGGCATTGGCATAAGATTCGCCATAGATGGGCAAACAAAAACCTTAAAAAATTATGTCAGTAAACGTTAAACCATTGGCCGACAGAGTTCTGATAGAGCCTGTTCAAGCCGAGCAGAAAACTGCTTCAGGAATCATCATCCCAGACACAGCAAAAGAAAAGCCTCAAAAAGGTACCGTAGTAGCTGTAGGTCCAGGCAAAACAGATGAACCCGTTACAGTAAAAGTGGGTGACACAGTTTTGTATGGCAAGTATGCAGGCACTGAATTGAGCGTAGAAGGCAAAGACTACCTCATCATGCGTGAAAGCGATATTTTGGCAATCATTTAACCAAAGCAATTAAAGAATTACAATCATGGCAAAGAAAATAGATTTCAATCTCTCCGCCCGCGACGGTTTGAAAAGAGGCGTTGACGCATTGGCTAATGCGGTAAAAGTGACATTAGGTCCCAAAGGACGTAACGTAGTTATCGATAAGAAATTTGGCGCACCCCACATCACCAAAGACGGTGTAACTGTGGCCAAAGAAATCGAATTGGTTGACCCAGTAGAAAACATGGGTGCCCAAATGTTGAAGGAAGTAGCTAGCAAAACCGCTGATGTAGCCGGTGATGGAACTACAACTGCAACTGTTTTGGCACAAGCCATCGTAACTGGCGGTTTGAAAAACGTAGCTGCCGGTGCAAATCCAATGGATTTGAAGCGCGGTATCGACAAAGCCGTTATTGCTGCTGTGGGTAAATTGAATGAGATGACCCAAGCCGTTGGTGACGACAACAGCAAAATCGAGCAAGTGGCTACGATTTCTGCCAACAACGACAACACCATTGGTAAGTTGATTGCTGAAGCGATGCAAAAGGTGGGCAAAGACGGTGTTATCACCGTTGAGGAAGCCAAAGGCACTGAAACCACTGTTGATGTGGTTGAAGGTATGCAATTTGATCGCGGATATTTGAGTCCCTACTTTGTAACCAATACAGAGAAAATGGAAGCTGATTTGGAAAATGCTTTCATCTTGATCTACGACAAGAAGATCAGCAGCATGAAAGATTTGTTGCCCGTATTGGAGAAAGTGGTACAGACTGGTAAGCCTTTGTTGATCATCGCTGAGGACATCGACGGTGAAGCCTTGGCTACATTGGTGGTGAACCGCATCCGTGGCGCCCTCAAAATCGCTGCTGTAAAAGCACCAGGATTCGGAGATCGCAGAAAAGAAATGTTGCAAGACATCGCCATCTTAACCGGTGGAACTGTGATCAGCGAAGAGCAAGGTCGCAAGTTGGATGATGCCACCATGGAAGATTTGGGTAGAGCAGAAAAAATCACCATCAACAAAGACAACACCACCATCGTGAATGGTGCGGGTGATTCTGCCGCCATTGCAGCACGTGTATCACAAATCAAAGTACAAATTGAAAACACCACTTCTGATTACGATCGCGAAAAATTGCAAGAGCGTTTGGCTAAGTTGAGCGGCGGTGTAGCAGTATTGTATATCGGTGCAGCAACGGAAGTTGAAATGAAAGAAAAGAAAGACCGCGTAGACGATGCATTGCATGCAACCCGTGCCGCAGTTGAAGAAGGTATCGTTCCTGGTGGTGGAGTGAGTTTGATTCGCGCCATCGCAGGATTGGAAGGCATGAAAGGCGAAAACGAAGACGAAACCACGGGTATCCAAATCGTACGTCGCGCCCTTGAAGAGCCTTTGCGTCAGATCATTGCCAACGCAGGCGGTGAAGGCAGCATCGTGGTACAAAAAGTGATGGAAGGCACTGGTGACTTCGGTTACAACGCCCGCACTGAGAAGTACGAAAACTTGATCGCCGCTGGGGTAATTGACCCTAAGAAGGTATCTCGTGTAGCGCTTGAGAATGCGGCTTCTATTGCCAGCATGATTTTGACCACCGAGTGCGTATTGAGCGAAATCAAAGAAGATGAAAAAGGCCATAGCCACGGTCCAGATATGGGCGGCATGGGCGGAATGATGTAAGTCATTATTCAGAATCTAACAAAAATTCAATTTACCGCAAAGATTTGCTTCTTTGCGTTGATAAAAAAGGGCCCCGCAAGCGGGGCCCTTTTTTGCTTTAACTAACTCATATTTCTATTTAAAACGCTAATTAACAACTTCTTCACCGTTTCCATTTCTGATGAATTACTTGCTGCAACAAACAACGTCAGACTGGCCAATGCCTCATTGCTTATTATAGTCTGGCCAGTTGTTGCGTACAACAATCCATTTCTATCCAAAAACATTAGAAAACATGCCGCGGCTATTCGCTTGTTACCATCGATAAAAGCATGATTTTTCACAACGAGATAAAGCAACATCGCCGCTTTCTCCTCAACAGAAGGATAAATATCAAGTTCGCCGAAACATTGTTTTATTTGATTTATTGCACTTATAAATCCACCATCTTTTTCTAGTCCAAACACATTTGAACGTATTGACATCCGCATTTGACTCACTAAAGCTTCATATTCCCTCACGGTTGGATATTCAGCTTGAAATAAATGTTGACCACTAGCATCAAGAACCTCGTGATCATAATCATCCAAAAGCTTTAACCCTATACTAAAGCGATGCAACCAAGCATAATTATTATCAGCGACCGCACTAACCTCTATCGCCCTTCCGAGAATCCTAATCCCATCATGTAGCACCTGTATTTCCTTGTTTTTCTGTGCTAATCGCTTTTCGTTAATAGAAATCCCCTCAATCAAATATTCCCGTATTCGCTTGGTTGCCCACTGACGAAATTGCGTACCACGTATAGAATTTACGCGATATCCAATTGATATTATTACATCGAGATTAAAATATTCAACTACATATATTTTACCATCCAAAGCAGTTGTTGCATATTTTGCAACAACTGAATCCTTATGTAATTCACCACTGTTAAATATATTCTTCAAATGACGCGAGACAACCGACTTGTGTTTTCCGAATAAATTTGAAATTTGATTCAAATTCAACCATACAGTTTCGCCATCAAATTTCACTTCAATTTGAGCTTCTCCGCTCTGAGAAGTGTATATTTCTATCTTACTATTCAACTGATTCATATCATTATTTCTTAGCAATTTTCTACTACAATAAAATCGCGACCGTCCCTCACTCACTTAACACAGAATCCCTAAGTCATTGTTACAGATTCCGTATCTTTGCAGTATGGGAAGAATCATGGGCATCGACTACGGCAGTAAACGCACTGGCCTAGCCGTGACAGACCCCCTAAAAATGATCGCCCAGCCCCTGGAAATGGTCTACACTGCCGACCTTAAAATGTACCTCGACTCCTACCTTTTCGATGAAGATGTCGAGTGCTTTGTAGTAGGCCTGCCCACCAATCTACTCGGACAAGATACTGATGCCACTGGCCCCGTGAAACAGTTCATCCAAGCACTGCAACAAGCATATCCCCATATTCCTGTTGAAACCATCGATGAACGCCTCACCAGCCACGAAGCACAACAAAGTATCTTAGCATCCGGAGCCAAAAAATCACAACGTCAAAACAAAGGCCTCATTGATGCCGTGAGCGCCGCACTCATCCTTCAAACCTACCTACAAAAGATTTCATGATACTGCCCATCTACGCCTACGGCATGCCCGTGCTAAGAAAAAAAGCCGAAGACATTACCCCAGAATACGAAGGTTTATCAACCCTGCTCGAAAACATGTTCGAAACCATGTACGACAGCAGTGGCATTGGATTGGCAGCACCGCAAATTGGCCTACCCATCCGCTTATTTATCGTTGATGGCTCAGACATTGAAGACGATCCAAGCACCAAGAATTTCAAAAAGGTCTTTATCAACGCCCAAATTCTCGAAGAATTCGATACCCCATGGGAATATGAAGAAGGCTGCCTATCAATACCGTTCGTTCGCGCCAATGTGAAACGCAACGCCAAAGTAACCATCCAATACCTCGATGAAAACTTTGTGCAGAAAACAGAAACCTACGATGGTATGGCCGCCCGCATCATCCAACATGAATATGACCACATCGAAGGCATTTTGTTCACCGATCGCATCCACCCCCTCAAAAGAAACATGTTGAAGAAAAAACTCAACAACATCTCCATGGGCATGGTCAATGCGCCGTACAAAATGAAATTTCCAAAAAAATAATGTAGCTTGCATGTATTGAGCCCTCAAACATGCGTGCCTACCTAGCCATCATCCGGCCCAACAACATCCTCCTTACCCTGCTTACCCAAGCAGTGTTTATGTTGGCGGCATCCAGGCTCTCCTACTTTAGCATCGATTGGGAAAACATCGCACTCCCTGAAGCGTATTTGATCATCCTCACCTGTTGCCTTACCGCCGCCGGTGGCTATGTCATCAATGACCTTTTTGATGTCGATACAGACCACGTAAACCGTCCCAATAAACGCATACTAAAACGCAACATATCCCATCAATCAGCCGTGGTGTATTATGCGATTTTGACGGCGGCAGGACAGTTTTGCGGCTATTCAGCTGGGTTAGGTGTTGGACTCTTTGCCACCGCCATCGCCATCCTACTGTACTTTTATTCCTCAGACCTTAAAGCGATGGGACTTCCAGGCAATCTCCTCATCGCATTTATGTCGGGCAGCGTCATCTACATCGCCTCCAGAGGCATCCACGAAATCAACCGCGGCTTCTTCGCAGAATACGCCTTCCTAGCGTTCCTCCTCACCTTCGCCCGAGAATTAATCAAAGATGCACAAGACATCGAAGGCGATAAGGAACAAGAATGCGAAACCTTCCCCATCGTTCACGGTACCAAAAAAACCAATCTGCTTAGCAACGTAATCCTCGCCACCATCCTCGTTTTTCTAGGCATCGCGAGCTATCTCTTAACCATTGATGTATTTCTCGATGTGAAATCGACCAGATCAATAATAGCATTGATTTTCCCATGCTACTTGGCCTTCATTTTGATTCCAATGGTTCTCAGGGCGATGTTTCTCATCGCAAAGGCACAACAAAAACGCGATTACAAAAAAATCAGCAAGTGGCTCAAATTCACTTTATTGATGGGCTTGCTGAGTGTGCTACTCTCCCAACCCTAGATTACCGGGGCTTCTGCGTGTCCCAAATCTCTGCAATCGCCTCAAACTCTTCGTACCAAGACGGTCCCATTTTGCGGGTCAAAGCCTCCTTCAAAAACTGATATACAGGCACTTTCTTCTCCTCTCCAACCCTACAGGCCTCCGAACACAAATTCCAACTGTGGTAGTTCAAAGCCATGTATTCACCATATTGCTTCGCCCTGATGGGATACAAATGACAGCTCATGGGCTTCCTAAACCAAGACTGATTGGCAAAATAGGCCTTTTCGATGGCACAGCCGGCGATTCCTGCTTCATCGTACACCACAAAAACACATTCACCCGTAGGCAAACAAGTAGTCACCAAATCGCCATCTCTATCCTTTTCATGAAACCCAACTTCAGCCACTTTGGCCTTGCCTAGGTCCGACATAAAAGGCGTGTATTTCTCGTATTCCTGAGCAATGATGTCGATCTCCGCTTCCTCCAATGGCGCGCCAGCATCGCCCTGAACACAACATGCGCCCTTACAACTCAGTATCTGACACTCAAATTTCTTTTCAAGGATATCCTCCGATACCAGGGCTTGTCCAACAATAATCATCCCCGCAACCGATTACTCACCCAAATATTGCTTCCACCCCTCGCGCTCCAATTTATCCGCTTTTCCCATCACCTCAACCCGCATCGATTCTTTGTAATCTGATACTCGCTGAGCGATGGTCTTGTCGGCCACTCCCAAGATCTGTGCTGCCAAAATACCTGCATTCTTAGCACCGTTGATGGCCACCGTAGCCACAGGAACACCTGGAGGCATTTGAACAATCGAATACAAGCTATCCATACCGCTCATTGTCTTGGTTTGCACCGGCACACCAATCACAGGCAAGTGCGTAAAAGACGCCACCATTCCTGGCAAATGCGCTGCACCACCAGCCCCTGCAATAATCACTTCCAAACCGCGCGAAGCCGCCTGTTCAGCATAGTCCATCAAACGCTTCGGTGTTCTGTGTGCGCTTACCACCGTCATTTCGTAGTCCACACCCAACGCATCCAAAATCGCCCCTGCCTCTTTCATTACCGGCAAGTCGCTATCGCTACCCATGATGATGCCTATTTTCTTCATTTTCAATTCGATTTATTCGCAAAGTTCGCCAAAAGCGAAACAATAATATACAAAAAGTAAAAAACGATGAATCCTGCCGACCCAAATAGCACACAGGGCACAGCCAATCCAACCAAGGATAGTTTGTACTTACGCAAGGGATCATTGGCCCCAAATTTCATGGCCAACATCGGCAAATCACTCACCATCATGTAAGCCGTCAACAATGGCATATACAACCAAACCCAAAAATGATTCAACAAAGGGCGGATATCGATCAACGGCTTATCAATGAACCACAAATCGCCCGGATGTCCCAAATTGTAACTCATCCAAGCAAAAGATCCCAAAACCAAACCCGTAATCGGCGTGGGAATGCCCAAAAAGCCCGTGGTTTGACGCGTATCAATGTTAAACTTTGCCAGGCGATACCCCGCCGCCAATGGAATCAACATCCAAGTGTATCCATTTATGCAGAAACGGTCTGGCGGACAGTATCCCTGATACTCCATCATCGCCTTCCAAATCAAACCGGGCAGCACACCAAACGTAACCACGTCGGCCATGGAATCAAGCTGTTTGCCCATCTCACCGGCCACACCCAGCTTTCTGGCAGCAAAGCCATCAAAAAAATCCAATCCAGCGCCCAACAACATCAATAAAAAGCCCATCCATTCCTGTCCCGCCATCACAAATCCGATACCCAACAGGCCACAAGCCATGTTGCTCAGGGTAATCAGATTGGGTATTTCTTTCATCCATTTCATATTAGTTGATCGTATCTAAATTCAATGTAATTCCCATTTCCATGAATAACCCGGCCTTCAATCCACCCAAGTTATCACCGTTGAAATAGTTCAATCCCGTTGCCTTATACTGCCAACTGCGATTTTTCGTTTGCGACTCTTGATAACCCGCTTTTGCATATAAGGACAGCGCATCATGTGGCCTAAACCTTGCAGAAATATAAGCTCCTGGCACCCATTCACGCGATGTGATGGTCTGTATGCCATTAATCACAGGATTGCCAAAATTCAAGGTTGGTGGCACATACTTCAATTGGTGTGTCACATGCCAAGCCCTCAGGCCTACACTCCACAACCAGGCCTTTTTGTCGTACAAATTCATGCCCGCATCCACATGATATACCCTCGCACGGTAATTCAACCGCTCCCCATCAGCAGCGCTGAACAATGACTTTTTACCCTGCGCATAACCCAACTCCATGTGTCCACGCTGACCCAAAAAGGTCAATCCCACAGGCACATAAAACAATTTGGCATCGCTCAATGGATAGTTATTGGCTGCAAAGTGCTGGGTAAATTCATCCGACAAAAACTGCGGAGTCATGTAACGTGCACCAAAGGTTAGGCCAATGTGGTGATCGCCCACACCAGAATAACCGTCATAATCGCCATCGTATTCATCAGACTCGTCTGATTCTTCGGTAAAATCATGGGCCAACACAAAATCAAACTTCTTGGCCAACTCCACCAAACCACCAGATGAATCTTTGGTGTGATACAACATCATCCCTTTATCAACTGTTGCCAAAATGGCTTTCACCTCTTCATTGATAGCCAAGGTATTGCCCAAGTTCACGGCACAGATATCCTTGCCATCAAACTCCTTCTCTTTGTAAAAAATCCCTACCGATAAAACCGATGTGTCATTCCTAAAATAACGGGTGCGCAAACGGGTAAGCAAGCTATTGTATTCAAACCAACCACAATCTTGTTGTTGCTTATTGGTGCTGATATGACAGCGGCCAAACTGACCAAAGAACTTTCCACTGGGGTATTGCTTCAACAATTTCACCATGTTTTGGAACATATGCTCTTCACGCCATGCCACTTGCTGTGCAGAATTATCGGTTTTTGTCCATAAGTACCACTCACGCAATTGTCCAAACGCCAACGCATATTCTGAATAATCTGCACCCATCCACTGCTTCCACACTTTGCTGCTATCGGCATATTTCCCGTCGATCGCAGCATGCTTGCTGAGCCACAAATACAACTCCATCGAACCATCTTCGGTGTCAAAATCTTCTTCTTCCTCATTCATCAAAATCACATCCATTCGCTGATCTACACCCTCCAAATCTTCAACAATCACAGCAGCGGCTGAAACAGTGTCAGTAGTGGATATCATCAACGCAGTATCAGATATACTTTCCTCTGAATCTTCATCATCTGTGCCTTCTTTCTCAATCTGCTGGGCCAATTTGGTCGCCATAAAAGCACCCATACGGATACTCGGAGGCGCCATGCCACGCTTTTGTATCACATCGCCCAACCGCATCACCGTCATGTCGTAAAAACGCTCTACATCCAACCCATGCACCTTGATCTTTTGTGAGTCTGGCAAGGTTTGGTTCCAAACCCGGATGCTATCAAACAACTTCATGTAATCGTCTGAAGATGTGGCGCGCAGAAAACGCTTCGCTGTTGAATCTGTGTTCGTGAAATATCGCTCCATGTAAAGGGCGCGGGTGGGACTCAATTCGATCACAAAATGTCGTACCCCGGCCTGCTCATGAAAGAACTTCAAAAAGCGATATTCACCCAATGAATTGAAGCCAGAAAACATGTGGTTTTCACCCGACAACATCACGCGAGCTTGTGCCGCACGGTCTGTCAACGGTTTAATGCTCTTCAATTCCGCAAATCCATTTTGCTTAAAATCAATGTAATAACCCGTTGGCAATAAGTTTGTTTCTTCGGTATTCTCTTTCTGTGCTTGTGCACCAACCATCAAGGCAAACAAACAGCCTGTTAACATCCACTTTTTCATTTCTGTGTTCTCCTTTCTTTGGTGCGGGGCGATTTTTGTCCTACCGATACTGTCGCTGCTGTATCATACGAATACGACTCGCTGCGGCTACCACCTGAATACAAATTATCATCAAATTTCCAATGCAACCCCACTTCACCCATCAAATACCAACCGGTGCTTTTGAATTCAGACCCGTTGTTCATGGGTTCTTTTTGATACAGCCAAGTACTCTCACCCAAATCCCATGCATAGCCTCCAGTAACACGGGCAAAAAACGGACCTACATGCACCGTGGGCTCTATCGTTAACCCATACAAATATGCGGGGTTGCTCACCACAAAACTGGGTTGCTCTTGGTTGATAAACCCACCTGAGTTTACCATAAATTTCTTATAGCGCTGCTCTCCATAACCCGTAAATCCACCTACCCCAAAGGTCAGGAATCGACCCAGAGGAAACTGTGTCATATCGCTGTATAAAACATAGGTGGCACCATAGTTGTCCTTTTCACCACCCACCGTTTGTGCCAACTGCAAGCGATGATTTTGTAGCAAATTTCCTTTGCGGGTATTGATACCAATGCTAATGCCCTGGGTAATGAGATTTAACTCCTCACCAGCAGGCAAACCCATTACTGAACGCATCGCATTCAAGTATTTCGGTCTAAATATGGGCTGAATTTGTGTGTATGCAACATCAAAAACCAAAGCCACATCTTCTCTTACCGACCCATATATGCGCTTGCTCATGAAGGAACTACTCGAAGATTCTTCATCATCCCAGCCTTCATAAGCGACAGACGCAGAATCAAAAGCAACGCCCCAATCCCAGCCCTCTGTTGTTTCCGCTATTTGTAGCACTAAGGTTTCAACTTGCACAGAATCCTTCAGTGTATACTTATCTGTAATATTGGTAAACAGCTGCACAGTATCTTGTTTGCCCATGCCAAAAGGATCATCACCCAAAGCCGCAGTATCTGTTCCACCCAAAGCACTCAATGGGGGATAAACGGTGGTATCCATCGCCGATGTTGTCGCGCTGCTATCCAATTTCAAACGCATCAAGGTATGCTCATACGAACTCATGCCCATCATGAAAACACGTCCCACATCACTCAATCTCACCCCTTCCATCAACAAATCCTCCATCAAACTAGGCAACACCTTTGCGCTATAGCGATGGACCGCAAATTGTTCTATCGGATCAGAACCCAACACCAAAACACGGCGCTTTTCATTTTTCAACTGCCCAACCAAATTCGCACGCTTTTGCCACTGCTCAAAATAGGTCTCTCCAACCAATACCCGATCATTCACAGAATCGCGTGGAATTGGCTTCAACCAAGGTTTTAACGCTTGAAAAGCAGCCCTGTTCTCAGGCAAAATATATTGCTCTAATTCCCCTGAAATCGCCCATAATGAATCGCGCAGTACCGTAATGCTCTCCACTGCACTAAAAGCGGGATCCACATCCAAACTCTCGGTTTCATCTTCGTCATCACCGGGCACTTGAATTTCGTTTTGCTCCTGCCATAAGCGCCACAATCCCACGGAAACCAGGGAACGAATGCCCTCGACTTGCGAACGAATGCGCGCCGGGATGTTTTCGTCGTTCTGCTCTGCACCCCCCAATCCCAATGTGGTATCTGCGGGAAACAAGGCATTCAAATACGCCGCCAAGGCATACTCATACTCACGGTCGCTGTACTCCAAATAAGAACCACCGGCCTTACCATACAATTCGCTTGATACAAAGGAGAAGTTGGCGAAGGCCATGCTATCAACCTTTCTGCGATTATCAATCGCATCCATCACTTGTATGAAAGGATTTTCGATGTCTTCGTCGAACGACATTTTCACGTATTCTTTATGACGCAAATCGGGGTGTTTCAAATACTCATTGAGCAAGCCCACTTGAATCGGGTGAAAATTGATGTATGCTGCTCCAAACTGCTGCAAATCACCGCTGTGTATCAACGACACAAGCTCTATCATTTCGATGGGCTCATTCGATTCTGTCGCAACACAAGTTGAAGCCAAGACAATTTTCTTGTTATCCAGTGAGGAAAGTACCCGACCCTGGTAGATTTTCGGCGCGATTTCAGTTTCAGAATCGCCAACGGTGGTCACAACCGCTGCAGTGTCAGACGCCACCTTCGTAGCAACCGCATCCCACTGCGCACCCAAACCACCCATGCAAAGGGCAAGAGAAGAGAGGGCCCAATGCTTCTTTTTATTCATGTTCATCGAGTGTTTTTTATTAAACGAGATTCAGCACCTGTTCTTTGATTTGTTCCAACTTTTCCTTCATCTGAACCACCGCCTGTTGCATAGGGAAATAGTTACTCTTCACCCCCATTGTATTCATTTCACGTCCCATTTCCTGGGCGATAAAATTCAACTTTCTTCCCAA
>JAHEMG010000010.1:38830-40103 GCA_024643755.1 Flavobacteriales bacterium
AAAGTGATACTGTAAGTACAGGTGATGGTACCGCGCTCCAATTTCTCATTCAATTGACGGCGAATTTGCGCATCAATTTCGTATAAAAATTTAGGCAATCTTAAATCGGCCTCGAAATACCTACCGTTCAATGCTTTGATCTCGCATACCGCGCGCAATGTTGGCGTCTCAATTTGGGCCCGCCCAAAACCCGTCATACTCTGAATTTGAATATCCATGCTTATTCAGGCGAAAATAGACCTTAAAAGATAATTTTGACTTACCCAACCCACACAATTAATTAACTTTGTACAACATTGATGAAAGCAAAGTACATATTGGCCCATTTCGCTGTCGTTTCCGCCCTATTTTGGGGCTGTAACCAACCCAACAGCAACACCGAAAACGACACCCTCGCATCGGCCGAAACGGTCATCATCACCCAGAAAAAAACGGGTTTTTCCGCAGACAATGCCTATAACCACATCAAATCACAACTCGATTTCGGTTTCCGTATCCCCGGTACACCCTCACACAAGTTGTGCGCTGGTTGGCTCTTGAAGCAGCTCAAAGCCCAATGCGATACCACCTATTTTCAAGTTGGCCAATCCAAAAACCCAACCACCGGAGCAGCCATTCCTATCTATAACATCATTGGCAGCATCAATCCAAAAGCAGAAAAACGCATGATTTTCTCGGCTCACTGGGATAGTAGACCCATGGCCGACCAAGACGATAACAACCCCAAAGAACCCATTCTCGCTGCCAATGACGGTGCTAGTGGTGTGGGTGTAATCCTCGAATTAGCGCGCATCCTGCACAGCGAAAAACCTGAATGGGGCGTTGATTTCATTCTGTTCGATGCCGAAGATTTGGGGGTATCAGAAATCGAAAACTCATTCTGTTTGGGCAGCCAATACTGGGGCAATAACCCACACATCCCCAACTACAAAGCCAATTTCGGCGTACTGCTGGATATGGTTGGTGGCAAAGATGCCAAATTCATGTGGGAAGCCAACTCCAACCAATACGCCAACTGGATTTTGGTACATACATGGCAAATCGCCAAGGAATTGGGGCATGATAACCACTTCCAATTGCAGAACATTGGGGCTATCACAGACGACCATAAATACGTGTACGAGGCCACAAAAATTCCCATGATTGATATCATTCAGTATAACGAAAATACCGGTTTTGCGCCCTATTGGCATACCCACGACGACAACCTAGATGCCATCGACAAAAGCACGTTGCAAGCCGTAGGCAATACGCTACTGAACCTCATTTTCAA
>JAHEMG010000080.1 GCA_024643755.1 Flavobacteriales bacterium
GTTACTTGCAAATTGGGATTGGCGTTTTCACCAGCAATACCCGCAAATGTGTATGTACCTTTTTCATCGGTGATTCCTTTCACCCCAATTTCAGCATCATTTAAATCATCAATGGCTACTTCAGCCCCTTTTACTGGCAGGCCGGTTTCAGCATCAACAATTTCTACAACTACTGGACTTTCTTTCTCTTCTTCCATCTCTTCTTCGCTTGGACCAATCCATCGGAAGAAGAAGAGGTTATCATCGATACCTTTTGATCCACGATTTGATGTTAGGGTTCCCCAGGCATCTCTATCATGAATTTGTGCACCGAAATCATCATAGTTCGAGTTAATGGGCTTTCCAGCATTGATGATTGCACCTGTTGCAGCATCTACAAAGAAGATATCCAATCCACCGAAGCCCAAATGTCCGTCTGATGAAAAGTAAAACTGTCCTGAATCGCTATAACTTGGGAAATTGTCTCTCAAGGCAGTATTGATTTCTGGTCCCATATTAACGGCATCACCGATTTTCAATCCTTTTTCATCATTTTGAAGAATTGGCGCTTCGTACAAATCTGATTTTCCAAATCCGCCGGGCATATCAGAAGCAAAAACCACTTTGGTTCCATCTGGGGAAATGATCAAATCCGCTACAGAATAGGCAGCGTTATTCAATTGGAAGGGGATTTCCGTCCATTTTTTGGTCACTGGATTTTGGCGCATCGCAAATACTTGAAGCACTCGCTCACGTTTATCATTCTTCCTTTTGGCATTTCGCGTAACATAAACAAAGCCAGTATTGGGATCAACAAAGCTAACGTGTTGATGAGATACACTTTTGTTGTTGGTTATTTCCTTCCCTTTTCCAATAAAACTATCAGAGTAGGGGGCTTTGTAAATTTGATAATAGGGTTGTTCGTGCCACAGTGAAACAGACTTTTTCAAGCCTTTTTCGATGTGGGTTGAATAATATGCGTTGCCCTTTTTATCGGGTACCAGCGCATATTCACCCAAGCTAGTATTGCTATTGAAAGGCTTTAAGGTGTAAAACTCGGCGAAATCATTTTCTGACCAGTAAGATTCTGCGCCTGCATTTTGCGCAACAAACTCTTGGGTAAGTTCCTGAAAAAATGGCTTTGCGGCATAGTCGGTACCTTTTAACACCAACAAAAGACTATCGGATAGCGCATAGTTTTCTACTTTTCTGGCAGACAAAGCGTAGCACAATTTATCAAATGCATCCACTTTATCGCCATATTTCAAAAACAACTCAGCATAGGCTTCAAAGGCCAACTGATTATTTTCAACTTGTGAATGCGAAAACGCCAATGCTCTTTGGTTTGGATAATCGGCTTTTTGGGCGATGGCTTTCCCGTTGTTTTTGTAAATAATACCGGCGTAATTGTACGTGTAGATATCATTTGCCAATTTCTTTTGGGCACTAACATTTGATACATGACCAAGGAAACCAATGGCCAGAATCGCTGAGTATTTAATTAAATTCATTGTTATGCGATTTGAATATTAGAAGTAGCGTGGAACTTTAACCCGACTATTTTCTTTCGGGGTGATCATGTATTGCAAACCAATTTCGTGTGATCCTCTCACGTATTCGTTCAGTGGTGATGTTTTGCTATCAAACGAATACATCAAATTGAAATTGGGATTCAATTGAACCATTGTCATGATACCGATATCTCCACCTGTGCGGTAGAATCCACCAATTGAACCAAAATCTTTGTAGATCAAATGAAGGTTCACATCGGCTTGCATAGCAGCACCGTTAACAAATTTAACTTGGGTGGTTGGCTTCAATTTCAAATCATTTGAAAGATCAAACACTGCACCTGCAATGGCATAGTAATGCATTTGACTTACATAATCCAAATTCACACCATTGGGGGCATTGCGCTCATTGATGAACACCATTCGCGGAGAACTCACAGCCGCAAAGTACTTGTCGCTGTAGAGATAAACCCCAAAGCCAGTCATTGGAGCGGTAATGGCGTAATCATTGTTTTTGAAGGTTACATCCGTTGGATTTTGAACTTGCAGCTTAGACAATTCTGCTGAATAGTTGAATGCACCAAGACGCAATCCCACAGCCAAACGCAGATTTCTTGCGATTTCCTTGTGATATGCAATGTTCGCTGCGAATTCTGTTTCGGAAAATGGCGACGCTACCTCAAATTTTCCAATTTTGCCTGTTTGAAAATTCAAACCAACGGCAAAATCTCTGAATGCAGGTGCCTGAGAAACTGGCGAATGCAGTGCCAAACTTTGATAATTTGGTGCGCCCGGATAGGTGGCCCATTGGGTACGATTTAACGCGCTGGCTACCAAAGTTCTTTTTGACCCGGCATAGGCAGGGTTCATCGCCAAAGAATTGAAATCGTAGTGGGTGTACATTTGCTCTTGTTGAGCGAACACAGAGGTCGAGGCCAATAATAGTAATGCCAAGACCCATTTGCATTTATCATTAATCATGAATTTCATGTTATTTACTGTTTTTAGTTTTTGATGTAAATATTCTTATTTACTGTTGTTGAACCATACTTAAATACTACATAATAGACACCTTCTGGGAGTATATCGCCATTGATACCTGTACCAGCCCAATCGTTTTTGTAGGGAGAGGCTGATTCATAAACCAACTGTCCCCAACGGTTGAACACCAACATTGTAGCTTGAGAGAACACTTTCGCTTTCAAACCGCGGATATACAACACATCGTTCACGCCATCGTTGTTGGGAGAAATACCCTCAGGGATAAAGTAGTCAGGATCGATATAGTTCGGTATACCGTCTTTGTCTGAGTCACCGGTTCCCTCAGTTACATCGCCATCCAACAATTCATCATTGTCTGAATCGGTGTCTCTCCAGTCGCCTACGCCATCACCATCGGTATCTACAGATCCTTCTACTTTGTCGTTGATGCCATCATTATCTGAATCCAAGTCTAAGTAATCAGGGAGGCCATCACTATCTGTGTCGGTTGTGCCTTCAGTTTGATCTGAGATACCATCGCCATCAGAATCCGCATCTCTCCAGTTTCCAACACCATCACCATCTGTATCTGTGGTACCTTCAATTTGGTCTGAAATTCCATCATTGTCGGAATCCAAATCACGCCAATCGCCTTTACCATCGCCATCGGTGTCAGTTGTGCCTTCAATTTGGTCAGAGATACCATCGCCATCAGAATCAAGGTCAAGATAATCGGCCACGCCATCACCATCGGTGTCGGTTGTGCCTTCTATTTGGTCAGAGATACCATCGCCATCCGAATCGAGGTCTAACCAATTTCCTTGGAGATCACCATCTTTATCACCGGTACCTTCAGTTTGGTCATTGATACCATCACCGTCAGAATCTAAATCACGCCAGTTGCCGATTCCATCACCGTCAAAGTCATTGGTGCCTTCTGTGCTATCGAGAATTCCATCATTGTCTGAATCGGTATCTCTCCAATCACCTTTACCATCGCCATCGGTGTCTACAGTACCCTCGGTGCTATCAAGAATGTTATCGCCATCAGAATCTATGTCTCTCCAATCGCCGGTGCCATCACCATCGGTATCCACTGTACCTTCGGTTTGATCACTGATGCCATCATTATCAGAATCGAGGTCGCGCCAATCGCCGGTGCCATCGCTATCCGTGTCAACAGTACCTTCAATTTGATCAGAAATACCGTCGTTGTCGGAATCCAAATCACGCCAATCGCCGGTGCCATCGCTATCCGTGTCAACAGTACCTTCAATTTGATCAGAAATACCATCGCCATCAGAATCCAAATCTAAATAATCTGGTTTGCCGTCGCCATCCGTATCTACAGTACCTTCAATTTTATCTGTTATGCCATCGCCATCTGAATCCAAATCGCGCCAATCGCCAGTACCATCGCCATCAGAATCAACATTTCCTTCGATTTTATCGGAAATACCGTCACCATCCGAGTCGAGGTCGCGCCAATCGCCGGTACCGTCACCATCGGTATCTACTGTACCTTCGATCAAATCTGAGATGCCATCACCATCTGAATCACCATCTCTGAAATCAGAGATGCCATCGCCATCGGTATCCACAACATCTTCAATGTTGTCCAAAATACCATCGGCATCAGAATCTGTATCCAAATAATCGGGTTTGCCATCACTATCGGTGTCTACGGGCGTTGCGGGGTTGCTACCAGCTTCGAAGCTATCTTGAATTCCATCATCATCAGAATCCAAATCACGCCAATTGCCACGTCCATCGCCATCGCTATCTACACTTCCCTCAACGCTGTCAGGAATACCATCATTGTCTGAATCCAAATCCAAGCGATCTACTGTGCCATCTGAATCTGTATCCAATGTACCTTCAGTTTGGTCATTGATGCCATCATTGTCGGAATCCAAATCACGCCAATCACCAGTGCCATCGCCATCGGTATCTGTAGTTCCTTCAATTTTATCAGAGATACCATCATTGTCTGAATCTGTATCCAAGAAATCGGCAATACCATCACCATCGGTGTCTACAGTGCCTTCAATATTATCGTTGATGCCATCACCGTCAGAATCTGTATCTCGCCAGTTGCCAATACCGTCTGCATCGGGATCTGCCACACCTTCGGTTTTATCAGCAATTCCATCGCCATCGGTATCAAGATCTTTGTAATCGGGCAATCCATCGCCGTCAGTATCTACTTCATTGTAACCCATACCTCCATTGGCGGTAGTTGGGACACCCGCTGAATTAACAGCAACTGGACTAGTTCCTGAAACCCCATCATTATCTGGGTCAAGACCGTCTACTTCGTAAACATCAAAGATGCCATCGTTATCAGAATCTAAGTCTTTGTAATTAGGAATGCCATCACCGTCAAGATCCAACGCGGTATCTCGATTTTCATTTTCTACGAAATCTAACAAACCATCGTTGTCGGAATCCATGTCGGCATAATCAAATACGCCATCACCATCGGTGTCTTTAGATCCTTCTACGAAATCAGGAATTCCATCACCATCGGTGTCTTTGGCGATTACGGTTACAAGGGCAGTATCCGGACCAACTTTGTTTCCAGATGCATCTTGTGTCCAAACGTAAACTTGATTTACACCCGTATCGGCAACAGTCCAATTCAATTGACTTACATCCAGGGTGTCGATGCCACAATTATCGTAAAGGATGGCAACAACGCTCATTTTTGTCATTGAACCTTTACCCGTGGTATCCAGGTAAACGGTATGATTTTTTACTTGAAGGGTTGGTTTAATGGTATCGTAAACCGTTACGTTAATGGTGGATGTACTTCTGTTTTTACTTGGGTCTACCGCCGTAATCGTGATTACGTTCACACCCGTTTGCGAACAATCAAACGTAGAGTCGCTCATAATCAAGCTATCTATGTTACAATTGTCATAGCTACCGTTATCGAAATCAGCCGTAGTCAAGGTTGCTGTGCCTGAAGCATTCAAATACAGGGATACATTTTTCAACACGAGGGTTGGTTTGATTGTATCCAATACGGTAATGATGAGGGTATCGGTGGCGACATTACCATTTACATCGGTTGCAGTGAACACAACTTTGTTGATGGTGTTGTTGTAACCTGAATTTTGGCAATCGAACAACGTTTGAGAAATTGTTCTTACAATTGAATCACACTGGTCCGTGGTACCAAGGTCAACACTGTCGATGGCAAGAGATGCCAAACCGCTGTTGTCAAGGTATAGTGTGAAATCGCGGGTATTTAAGTTTGGTCGTGTGGTATCGAGTACATTGACGATATAATCAATACTGTCTCTGTTTCCGTTGATATCAACAACTTTAAAGTTTACCGTGTTGTAACCTACGTGTGAGCAATTGAAAGCGGTTTGTGTGATTGAACGAGAGGCGATTGCGCAGTTGTCTGTGGATGCGCTGTCCGACATATTCGCAGAAACGAAAACTGTTCCAAGGGCACCGAGATAAACGGTCAAAATTTTGTGTGGAACAGGGATTGGCTTGATGAGGTCGAGATGGCTAATGGTCACTTGAACGGTATCAAGACAGCCATTGGCGTCTTTTATTTGGGCCGCATATTTACCTTCGTACAAGGCATTGAAAGTGCTTGAACTTACGTAAGTGGATGTAGGTGTTTGCCAAGTGCTATCCATGCGATAACTATAGGCAGACGTACCACCTGTTACACTCAGAGCGATGGCACCTGTTTTATCAGCATAACACACTGGGCGTGTTACGGTAGCTGATAGATTTAGGGTTGCTGGTTGCGTGATTACAATACTCTTAGAGGTTGTGCATCCATTAATATCTTTTATTGAAACAGTATAAGTGCCAGCGCTCAAACCAGTAAAACTGTTAGATGATTGGTACGTTCCACCATTCAAATTGTATTGATATGGTGTTGTTCCCCCTGTTCCAGTAATGGAAATAGATCCATTACTATTTCCGTTACAATCTACATTTACACCAGTCACGGTTAAATTCAGGGCAGAAGGTTGAGTGATTACCACATATTGAGTATCAAGACATCCATTAAGATCTTGAACAGTGTAAATAGTTGTACCAGGGTCAACATTAATAAAAGATGCCGAGGATTGGTAAGTGCCTGTTCCTGCTTTGTAACTATAAGGTGATGTACCCCCAGTTGCTGACAAAGTAACGGTACCATCGCTCAAACCGTTACAGGTCACATTGGTTTTAGAACCAATTGACAAACTCAGCGCAGAAGGCTCCGTAATAGAAACATGTACGGTGTCTGACTGTCCGGCAGAATCAGTGACTGTAACCACATAATTTGCTGCAGGCAAATTAGAAAACACAGGAGAATATTGATAAGGTGAGCCACCGTAAATGCTATATCTGTATGTGGGTTGTCCATTTACAACTTTGATTTCAAATGTACCGTCTGTGCCACCATTGCATTTCACATTGGTTTTCGATTTTAATGATGCAACTGGGGGACCGTATTCGTACAATGTTGCATAACCTGTATCGCAACGTGTGGTTGAGATATAAGCAGCAGATTTATTCACCAATGTACCTGTTGTGCCCGAAGCCACTTTGAAACGAAGTTTCAATTTTTTCGTCGTGTTGGCAGGTACAAACAAAGAAATATTTCCGTTGCTTGGGTTGGTGTTTCCACCCTCAAACAACAAATTACCCGTCGCCCCCAAAGAAGGCAAACTAGAAAAATCTGCCACTTGGTAGTCAGAGGCGGAGGCGATGTCAACAAATGACAGACCAGTAGGAAGCGTATCCACGATTCGGTCAACCATGACGTCTGCAGAACTAGAACTGTTAGTTAGTGCGATATCAAAGGTTAGTGTATCTCCAGCGGCATATGAAGATTTGTTTACTGTTTTGGTTACGGATATGGTGTTTGCCGACGTAGGTACATTTAACCATTTGGCCAAAATGATGGGGGTTGATGTCAAATTGGTTAATGAATCACCAACCTTTCCTTTGATGTTTGAACCACCCTGCTGGTTGGCAGACAATGGAACCAATAAGGTAGAATCACCGAGTCCAACAACTTTCCATTTGAACAATACAGAAATATTGTAATTGGTACTTCCTGAAGCTGTAAATCCTGCGTTGAAGTATAATAAATCTTCATTTCCCGCAGTAACTCCAATACCGGAAGCGGCTGATACTACCTGTACTTTCTCTAGTTTCAACAAGCTAGATTTGAAGGATACCAACGTACTTGGTGAAAACAACATTTCTCCACCTGTTGGAAATCCTTGGTATGAGAAAGTTACTGTATCCATGATGTAGGCACCCAATACACGCAATGAACTCACACGGCTTTGCATCGATCCGGCAGATGCCGTAGTCAAAATACCCACTACATTTAAGGCCGGTCTGTATTTTTGAGTGGCACTACCATTGTCGGC
>JAHEMG010000082.1 GCA_024643755.1 Flavobacteriales bacterium
GTGTATCGCGGGACGGAGCATCGCTTCGAAATACCGTTTATGGACCAGGCATCGGTGAGCAATGCGATGTCGTGTTTGTGCGCTTTGGTGGCTTTGGAGCGATGGGATGAGGCGCATTTGCTGAAGTTTAGATCGTTGCCTCGCTTGGAGAATCGGTTGCAGTTTATGGCGGGGAGGAATGGGAATTATGTGCTGAACGACAGTTACTCTGCGGATTTGGAGAGTTTGGGGGTGGCGTTGGATATGTTGAAGCGACAGTCGCCCAATTTGCCGATGTCGGTGGTATTGGGAGGATTTGAGCAGACGGGGATGGAAGTGGGGGCGTTGCGGATGCGGTTGATGGAGGTGGTGAAGGGTTTTGGGGTAGAGGAGGTGATTTGGGTTGGCCGGGAGTATGTGGGGATGGAGGGTTTGGTGTTTGAGGACATGGAGGGGTTGTTGGGGTCGGCTTGGTTGGGGGGTGTGAGTGGCAGGGCGATATTGGTGAAGGGATCGCGGAGCAGTGGGTTGGAGCGGGTGGTATCGCGGTTGCAGGCGCGGTTGTTACAGACGCGTTTGGAGATACATTTGGGTGCGTTGAAGCACAATTTTTTGCATTTTAAGCGATTGGCTGGGGAGGGGAAGAAGGTGATGTGTATGGTGAAGGCATTCGGTTATGGCAGCGGTAGTTTTGAGTCGGCCAGCGCCTTGCAGGCGCTGGCCGTAGACTATTTGGGGGTGGCGTATGTGGATGAGGGGATTGCGTTGCGGAATGCGGGGATTACGGTGCCGATCATGGTGATGAACGTGGATGCGGGGGCGGCTTGGCAGTTGCAGGAGTATGGGTTGGAGCCGGTGGTTTTCAGTATGGAATCGGTGCGGGGCTTGATGGATTCGGGGGTAGGAGGATTGCGGTTACACGTAGAGGTGGATACGGGGATGCATCGGTTGGGCTTTGCGGCGGGTGAGATGGAAGATTTGTTGGGGGTGTTGGCGGGATCGTCGTTCAGGGTAGCATCGGTGTTCAGTCATTTGGCGGCCAGCGAGGACGGGGATTCGGATGCGTTTACGGCGAAGCAGATGGATGTTTTTGCGGGTGCGGCGGCTGTGTTGGAGGGTGGTTTGGGCTATGGGGTGTTGAAGCACATCGAGAATACGGGCGGGATATTGCGTTTTGGCGATGCGAGGTTTGATATGGTGCGTTTGGGGATAGGGTTGTACGGGGTGGATCCGCGGGGTGTTGTGGGTGTTGGGTTGCAGCCGGTGACGCGGTGGGTGAGCACGATATCACAGGTTCAGCGGGTGAAGGCCGGTGAGGGCGTGGGGTATGGGATGCACGGGGTGAGTGAGCATGACCGCGAGATTGCGGTGATTGCTGCGGGGTATGCCGATGGGTTGTGGCGGGCCGATGGCCGGGGTGTATCGGGCGTTTGGGTGAAGGGTGTAGAGGCGAAGTTTGTGGGGAACATTTGCATGGACATGGCCATGGTGGATGTCACTGGGTTGGGCTGTGTGGCGGGCGACGAGGTAGAATTATTTGGGGAGCACTTGCGTGTTGAAACGGTTGCGGCTCGGAGGGGCACCATACCTTATGAGGTATTGACGTCGGTATCGCAGCGGGTAGCCAGGGTTTATTTGGAGGAGTGATTGAGTGATTGTAACAATTGGTCTGGAGTTTTTACTTTGACCGGTGAAGTTTTAAAATCCTTCATGTTACGGGTGATAATGCAATCGATGTTCCCGTTTAATGCGGTGAAAATTTGGATTGAATCTTCGAAATCTTGGTGGTTGGATGACAATGCGTGCTGAATTTCTTTTTCCGTTACAGGCAGTATTTTCAGGTGTTGGTTGAGTTTGGTTAGGGCGGAGCGTACTTCTTTATCTGGTAACAATTTTTTTAGGATGTAATGGGTAGTAGCAAAACTGTGTGAACTGGTAAAGAGCTCGATCGATTTTCTACTGGCGAGCCTAAAGATATCTGTTGCGTGAAGCGCGAACGGCTGTCGGTCTGTCAAAAAATCGATGATAATGTTGGTGTCTAAGAAAACGCGAATCATACGAGAAAATTAGCCGTGTTTTTCCATGATGGCCTGGTAACGTAGATCGTCGATATCAACGTTTTCAGGCAGTTTGATGCAACCTCTTAGCGCGAGCAAGCCGCCAAGGTCGTCATCATTTTCTTGATTGATTTGCGATTCGCGGTTCAGGGAAATGAGGTACTCTTCCACCATTTTGGAGAGGGATCGACCACTCGCTTTGGCCACGATTTTGGCTTGGTCGATGACAGACTTTTCTACGGTAAGGGTGAGTTTTGTAATCATAACACGTGTGTTTTTTACAAAAATACGTGTATTGTTTTGTTCGAGCAAATGAATTTCTTGGAACATGTCTATGGGAATGTTAACTATACCACAAAATAAAATGCCAAGGGCTTTCAGACCTTGGCATTTTATGCAAATTAATGCGGAGCGATGGGCTAAGTTTTGTGAATTTTACAAAACTTAAAAGATTAAGGCACTTTTGAAGAAAAGGCATTTTTTAGGCCGGTGTGTTGGGTGATATCGACCTTGATGGAACCTACATAGATTTGGCCTTCGATGCGCACGGGGATGTGGTTGGCATCATCGGTAACCCAAACGGTGAGGGCGTCGGCGTATTTGAAGACGCGGTCTACGACCAATTTGGGTTTGATTTTGATGCATCGAATTTTGCCTAGGTCGGTTTTGATGACTTCCTTGCCTTTGTAGGTGATGGGCAGGTTGTAGACTTTGTTATCGATGTACACATCCACGGGAAATTGTTTGCCGGGAGTGGCGGTGGAGTAGTCGAGGTTTCTGAGATAGTAAATGGCCGAGGCGATATCCTGGGTATATTGGGGGATGGTAAGTTCGCCTTGTTTGTTGCGAAGCTTGCGGTTGTCGTGATCGTAAATCGCCACGTCTTGGTGAAAGTAATCGTTTTCCCGCACGGTTTTGGCGTAGCGAAGGGGGGCTTGTGATTCTTGGTCCACCCAACTTTCGAATTTATCGCGCACTTTGTAGGCCCAGTCGAAACTTTTTACGGTTTCGCCTTCCACTCGGAGGTTATAGGCAGTTTTGCCGTTGATGATGGTGGGGGTGGGACTTACGGTCATTGATACCACGCCGGCATTGATTGCGCCGTAATGGATGCGGTATTTGAGGGTTTCACCGGGTTGGTAGGCGAGGTTGTTAATTTTCCGACCGAGAACCACGGTGGTGGCCTGCTTGAATGCGGGCAGGGTGGTTAAAAATATGAGGGCTATGAGGGCAAGGGTCAATGACTTTTTCATATTTTTTGGGTTTAGATGGGGTGATAGACACGCTTTGTTGGCAATTCCCCCAAAACTGTGCCAGGCTTTTGCGATTTTTGCAACGGAATGACAAAAAAGCTCACAGAATTTTCGAAGGCGAGTGGTTGTGGATGCAAGATCCAGCCGGCGGTATTGCAGCAGATGTTGCAGGGGATGACGCTACAGGCGGGTGCTACGCCGGGGTTGGTGCATGGAAACGCTGGGGGCGATGATTGTTCGGTGTTTGATTTGGGTAACGGACAGTTGTTATTACAGACGGTTGATTTTTTCACACCGCTGCTCGATGATCCATTTGATTTCGGTAGGGCCGCCGCCGCCAATGCCTTGAGCGATATTTGGGCGATGGGGGGAAAGCCGGTGATGGCGAATGCGGTGATGGGTTGGCCGGTGGATGTGTTGGGCGTGGATGCTGCCAGGGCGGTGATGTCGGGCGCGATGCAGGTTTGCACGGAGGCGGGGGTGGCGTTGGCGGGCGGACATACGATTGAGTTACAGGAGCCCATTTTTGGGTTGAGTGTAACGGGGTTGGTGGATGCAGGTAATTTGAAGACGAATGCCGGTGCGAAGGCAGGCGATAAGTTGATATTAACGAAGGGGTTGGGTGTAGGGATGTTGGCGGCCGCGCTGAAGCGCGGCCTGGGCGCTGCAACGGATTTGGCATCGCTCACCGAGAGTCTCACACAAACCAACGCGGTGGGTAATGAGCTAGGCGGGATAGCGGGGGTTCATGCGATGACAGACGTGACGGGTTTTGGGCTGTCGGGACACTTACTGGAGATTTGCAGGGCCAGTGGGGTTGCGGCGCGGATTCAGGGCAGTACTTTGCCCAAGATTGCGGCGGCTGAGGCCTGGGCGGCATCGTATGTTTTGCCGGATAACGCCATGCGCAATTGGAATGCGTTTGAGTCGGCCGTAGACATGCAGGATGCCAGTGCTTTTACTTGGTTGGTTGATCCACAGACGAGCGGTGGGTTGTTGATTTCGGTGGCTGACACCGCGATATCTGAAGTTGAGGCCGCGCTGCGCGCGGCCTCAACTGAATACACTGTCATTGGGGAGATTGTTGAGCCCAATACACTCTCAGAAGGGAAGTTGCTGTCGGTAATCTAGTTGGTTTGATCGTTGAATAATTTCTCTATCGACTTCATGGTTATGTAGTATTTATTGTCGTGAAGTAATTTGAATCCAAATCGTTGATAGAATTCCGCTGCTTTTTCGTTCAACGCTTCAACGACAACGGCTGTAGAAGCAGTGAACATAGCGATTTTGTACGACTGCGAGAGCGCATCCAACAACATCCACCGTCCCAAACCTTGGTTTTGCATGGTTTTATCGACAGCGAGTTTGCCAAGAAGTGTTGTGGGTATGTGGTCGAAGACCATCTTGAAAGGGAAGGTGTCGGGTTTGATTTCGTTTTTTATTAATGAGTAATTGGAAAGGGTGTAATAGGCTTTAACCTGAAGATCTTCTTTTGCATGAACATAACATGTATTGAGCATTTTTCGCATGTTTTGCATGGCGAATAACTTCAAGTAACGCGTAAGCGATTCCTCCCCACAGTCGAATTGATCTCGCAAGTGGTTTTTGTTAAGAATCTCCATCCTTAAAATTTTTTTGATTGATACTCTTTCCAAGCGGCTTTCAAATACTCATTGGGCTCTGGCGGATTCTCCAATGCGTCAATAAATCTCTTTTGGGCTTCAGCGGTTAAAACCAAGTGCTGTTGCTGACTCATCACGGCAACGGCCTTTTCTTGGGCGGCTTGTAAAACGAAATCTGTGAGTGTTTTGAAACCCGATGCCGCGGCAGCTTGCTCAAACAATTGCTTCTGCTGTTGCGTAAGGCGCGCATCAAAACGGGCTTTTTCATTTCTTTCCGACATACTTGCAAATGTACGGATAATTTCCGTACGTAAATACCTCATTTCTTCTATTTTCCTCATCTTCAAATCAATTTCTCATACAAAAAAAAACATCGCCAAGGGAAACCCAAGGCGATGTTCTGAAGTTAATCGGTTAAGTTATTATGCTCTGTACAAAACAGATTTGGTGGCATCCATGATCTTTTTCACGCTAGGCAAGAAGGCCTCCACAAAAGTGGGTGCGTAAGGCAATGGTGTGTCTTGGGTGGTAACGCGGTGGATGGGGGCATCCAAGTAATCGAAGGCCCTGCGCTGTACCATGTGACTGATTTCTGAGCTGATGCTCGCCAAAGGCCAAGCTTCCTCAACGATCACCAAACGATTGGTTTTCTTCACGCTTTCGATGATGGTGTCGTAGTCGATCGGACGTACCGTGCGCAAATCGATCAATTCGGCGTTGATGCCCTCTTTGGCCAATTCGGCTACCGCGTCGTGACAACGAAGCATCATTTTACCAAAGCTCACGATGGTGACATCAGTGCCGGGGGTAACCACATCGGCCTTGCCGATGGGAATCAAATATTCTTCTGAAGGCACCATGCCTTTGAAGCCGTACATCTGCTCACTTTCCATGAAAACCACGGGGTTGTTGTCGCGGATGGCACTTTTCAATAATCCTTTGGCATCGGCGGGGTTGCTAGGAACCACCACTTTCAGGCCTGGGGTGTTGGCGTACCAGTTCTCAAACGCTTGAGAGTGCTGTTGTGCCAATTGGCCTGCGCTACCGGTTGGACCGCGGAATACGATCGGACAGGTATATTGTCCGTTACTCATGGAGTTGATTTTCGCGGCAGAGTTGATGACTTGGTCGATGGCCACCAACGAAAAGTTGAAGGTCATGAATTCGCAGATCGGACGCAAACCGTTCATGGCTGCACCCACAGCGATACCGGCAAAACCCAGCTCGGCGATGGGGGTATCGATCACACGTTTTTCCCCAAATTCTGCCAACATTCCTTGGCTCACTTTGTAGGCACCGTTGTATTCTGCAACTTCTTCACCCAACAAAAACACGCTCTCGTCAAGGCGCATTTCTTCTTGCATGGCTTCGCGCAAGGCTTCTCTGAAGGCGATTTCTCTCATGATTTTCTAATAAAAGGACCACAAAATTACGGGTTTTCGTTGGAAAGTACATTTGATTTTCAATTGGCTCTAGGGAATTTCGCGCTGAACCCATAAATTCGTCTGTATATCCTCAACAATATGAAAAATAACTACACGCAAAAATTGGGTTTAGCGTTCACTTTGGTGGCGTTGTTCTTGGCATCTTGTGGTTCGAATGCCACATTTTCAAAGCGTTACCACAACCGTGGTTTTAACATAGCATGGGGTGGCGGAGCAGATGCATCGCCCAGTAAACCCGCACCGAAAAAGACGAAATCCCCTGTTGCTGCTAATGAAACTGTTGCAACTCAGGAATTGCAAGTCGCTGAATCATCGCAATCAAATTTCACTGCGCCTCTGTCGCCCGTTACAGGTGCCGCATCGGCAGATATTGCCGTTGTTCCGAACCATATCATTTATGTTCAACCTGTAGCTCATGCCGCTAAAACCACCCAGATCGCTAAGGCCACGTTGACCTCGATCAGCCATCGCAATGCAGACGCCAAAGTGATGACACAGTCTAAGGCAGTGTTGAAAAAGCAGAAAAAAGCAGCGGCTTCCGGACCTGGAAAGAGTTTTATCGTGGCGGCTGTTCTCTGCTTTTTTCTTGGGGCGTTTGGTGTTCACAGATTTTACATGGGTTACACGGGCTCTGGTATTTTGATGTTGCTCCTATGTTTAACATTAATTGTACCGATCATTAACATTATTACAGGACTCGCCCTTACGATTTGGATATTGGTTGATTTGATTCGCATCTTATTAGGCGATTTGCAACCTGTTGATGGTGAATTTATTGATTCGCTGTAACGATTCTGTTTGATGGATTGCGCAGCTAGTTCAACCTTCTGCTCAGCACCCCATCGACCAGTGAAAATAAGGGACGGGGACCGAGGGTACGCCAAGCCACTTCATCGAGCTCGCCGCCGAAATTTACATAATAATCGATGCGTTCGCGACGGAATTCATCGACCACGTGGGTGCGGAAATTGAGCATCGCAATCCATCCATCTTCCACATCTTGGAACCACTCTTCGTAGTAGGCATCGTCTGAGGCGTGAAAGTTGAGCACGTTTTCACCGATCAAAATGAATTTGTTGATGCCCTCTTGCATGAGAATTTCGAGGACTTCCCGCTTGAGTTGCATGATGTCGTTGTACAGCGCATCGTTCCATTCGCCCATCATTTCGATGATTGCGAACCCTTCTTGGTAGTCGGCAAACAGGATTTTGATGTACAGGGTATTCGACCCAAAATGGTCCCACTGCGGGTGTATGTAATAGTTGTACACGGTTTTATCGAAGTAGAACTCGTTGTATTCGCGGTTGAAAAATGGCGATCGCTCGTCGGCCGCGGCAGAGTAGAGGTTGATCCAAGCGAAATGGGGTTCGAGGTCGTGCACGGCGCAAAGATAGCGAGGTCTGTTTGTTTAATTCTTACCTTCGCGATGCGATGCGGGCTGCTTTTGTAAAAAATTTGTTGTGGTTACAGCTATTGAATTGGCTGGTAAAGCCGCTGTGGATTTT
>JAHEMG010000208.1:0-6262 GCA_024643755.1 Flavobacteriales bacterium
TCGCAAAATCCACCAAGGGTTTGTAATCGGTATAGAAATTGGGCCACAACTTGATCGATTTTTTCAAGCGATCGTAGTGGGGATCTCCGCCCATCACCGCGCCCATGGGGGTTACCACGGTACTGGTTTTGGCAGAAGTATCAGTGGGCATCAGGTATTCGTTCAGCGCCGCCTGTTGGTCGGTCTCAAACATCTCCGCACCCAAAACCATGTACGGCGTTACGCGAAACAAATCGGTGGTGGTTTGGTACTGCAACCAATGCACCATGGGATTGTCGTGCAGCTCCCCAAACAAAATCACCGCCGGTTGGGGTGCACTTTTTTGGAGTTTTGCAGTTACCGCCGCCAAAAATTGGGCATAGCTCACCTTTTTGCCCTGGGCATCAAAAATCTGATAGGCCTGTATGTTTTTCGCGGGCGTTCCTGGTCCCCACATCTTGGGAGTAGGACGGGTTACGACTTGCGCATGGGCCACAGCGCTAACACCGCATAGCAGCATCACCCCAATGGAGCGAAGATGTCGCAAGCAAAAGGGAGAAGAACCAAAACCTAGCATCGCCCAGTAATTACCAGCCCAAAATGTAGGCGAACATCAACGGCGCCACGATGGTAGCATCGCTCTCTACGATAAACTTAGGCGTATGGATGTCGAGCTTACCCCAAGTGATTTTCTCGTTGGGAACCGCACCGCTATAGCTACCGTATGAGGTGGTTGAGTCGCTGATCTGACAGAAATAGCTCCAGAAAGGAATGTTCTCCATTTCCATGTCTTGGTAGAGCATGGGCACTACGCAAATCGGGAAATCGCCGGCGATACCGCCACCAATTTGGAAGAATCCTACGCCTTTGCCATCGCTGTTTTTCACGTACCAATCGGCCAGCCAAGTCATATACTCGATACCGCTCTTCATGGTCGAGGCCTGCAATTCGCCTTTGATCACGTAGCTCGCAAAAATGTTACCCATGGTACTGTCTTCCCAACCTGGCACCACGATGGGCAAGTTGCGCTCAGCCGCAGCCAACATCCAACTGTCTTTCGGGTCGATTTCGTAGTACTGCTCCAACTCGCCGCTCAGCAAAATTTGGTACATGTACTCATGCGGGAAATATCGCTCACCCTTGGCTTCAGCGCCCTTCCAGATGCCTTCGATGTGCTTCTGCAAACGACGGAATGCCTCCTCTTCAGGAATGCAGGTGTCGGTCACACGGTTATAATGGTTTTCTAGGAGGTCCCACTCGTCTTGCGGACTCAAATCGCGGTAGTGTGGCACGCGCTTGTAGTGGTTGTGCGCCACCAAGTTCATGATGTCTTCTTCGAGGTTGGCACCGGTGCAAGAGATGATGTCGACCTTGCCAGCGCGAATCATTTCGGCCAAGCTTTTGCCCAACTCGGCAGTACTCATCGCACCCGCCAAAGTAACCATCATTTTACCGCCCTCGGTGAGGTGGGTTTCGTATCCTTTGGCCGCGTCTACCAGGGCCGCTGCGTTGAAATGCAGGTAATGCTTTTCAATGAATTGAGAAATTGGACCTTTCATAAAGGTGCAAAGATAGGGAAGATTTTACGGATGCTCCGAATTGGGGCGATGAACTACGCCTCTCCCAACCACCATTTCTTGCGGAAGGTTTTGTATTTCGGGGCGAAGGTCTCGATGCGATTGAGCAAAAAGGCCATGGCTTCGTCGTGACTGTCGGTCACCAAATACAAGTCGTGATCCTCTGGCGATATCGCGTGCTTGGCCTCCATCATTTTGAGCTGTTCAATTTGATGCTGCCAATATTCACTGCCAAACAACACAATGGGAAACTGCGGAATCTTATCGCACTGCACCAAGGTATAGGCCTCGAACAATTCATCCAAGGTGCCCAAACCGCCCGGCATAATTACAAATCCCACCGAGTATTTGAAGAGCAACACTTTCCTAACGAAAAAATAACGGATGTCGACCCACACATCCAAAAACGGGTTGGGCTTCTGCTCAAACGGCAACTCGATGTTCACACCGATGGTATGTCCGCCCGCCTCTTTGGCCCCCCTGCTCGCGGCTTCCATGACGCCCGGACCGCCCCCGGTAACCACGTTGAAACCGGCCTGAGCCACGCGGGCACCCATTTCTCGCGACTGCTGATAGTATTCGTTGTCCTCCTTGAATCGGGCCGAGCCGAAGATGGAGACGCACGGACCTTCGAAGTGCAAACTCCTAAATCCTTTGATGAACTGAAAAAAGACACTGAGTGCGAAAGTGAATTCAGCGAATCGACTTCTGGGTCCTTGATAAATGCGAAGATCGTTGTTGCGGTTGTAGGTATATTTCTCTTTCATGCGCTGTTTCAAATATCGCAAATTAAACGTCGTCTAACGAGCATCCTTGGTACGATATTTCATATCCATTGAACTTGGGAAGGAGTTTGTCTGATTTGTCTTTCAGTTTTACAAGGTCGATGTTGTTGGCCTTGCGTTTTACTTCGCAAAACAGGACCTTTTTTTCCATTTCATTCACCGCCACAATGTCGATCTCGTTTTGGTTGTTCTTTTCCCAATAGGTTCCGATGAGGTTGTATTTTTTCTCTTTTTTAAGCTTTTCGATGAAGTATCGCTCCAGAATTTTGCCGCTGTAGGTGTCGTAGTCGCGCTCCACAATTTGGGCGATGTATTCCATGTTGCCCGCCTCGATGGCACTGCGGTATTTGTAGATGAAGCGGAACCAGAACGACAGAAAATTATCGGCGATCGTGTATTTGATGATACGGGAAGTGGGGGTGGCGAGGATGGGACGAACCTTCTGAATCAGTCCGAAGCTGGTCTCTAGACGATCCAAAAATCCGCCCGTTTGGATTTCCATGATTGATTCGATTTCTACGCGGGATGTTTTGCCCGAAGCAATCAGTGAAAGTATGGAGAAGTAGTTGCCGTAATCTTTGCCAAACTCTTCGATTAAAACATGTTTGCCCTCTTCTAAAAAGAGTGAATTCTCACGCAACACTTGGGCGAGCATATCGGCTTTGGTAAATGCCTTTTGGGCAATCAACAACTCTACGTATTTGGCCACACCGCCGGTGATGAGGTAAAAAGCGAGAAGGTCTTCTGAGGTATGTTGGGGGTAATAATCGTGAAGGATTTCTTTCAATGTGCCTACATCGAACGATTTCAAATGCATTTTGTGGGTGGCTCTGCCAAAAAGGGGCTCTTTGGCATTTTCAAAAATGCGGGTCATCATGGAGTACACAGAACCACAGAGCAACAAGTTGATTTTTGCCTCACGTTTGTTGGCATCCCAGAGATTTTGCATGTCAGAGAAAATCGATGCATTCACGTTGTTGAATTCCTGAAACTCATCGATGATGATGGTGAGTTGTCGGGTTTTCGCAATTTCCAAGAGAAAGCCAAACACCGCTTTGAAGGTTTTTAACTCACCAAACAGGGGGATTTGTAATTTCTGTTTGATCTCTTCGATGAATTCTAGGCAGAGGAGGGCTTCGTTTTTCTTTGCGACAAAAAAATAGAGTCGTTCACTGTTTTTGTAGGCCTCCAGCAGAAGACTGGTCTTACCAATCCTGCGCCTTCCTATCATGAAGGTCATTTGGGCCGACTGCTGAGAAAGTCGCTCAATTTGTTGCAGCTGGGCCAATTCTAATTCGCGGTTGTAGAATTTCATGATTTATCGTAACGCACATTACCGTAATGGCCATTACGATAACAAAAATAACAACTATTTTCAATACCACAAAATGTTTGTGGTATTGGATTTACGGCTTTTTTTTAGTTGATTAGTTTAGATAAAATGGCGGTTGAAACTTCGTGATTTTGTCAAAATCATACACCAAAATTTGCCAAACTCGGTAGTGAAACGCTGCCAAACTCGGTAGTAAAATGACGCCAAACTCGGTAGTTTGTTCATTTGATCACCAGGGCTATCAACAAAAAAGCCCCGGCGCAGCCGGGGCTTTGAAAATCTCTTGAAGAGAAAATTCCAATTCAAATAACGCTGAAAGCGTATCGCTTAGAAACGCTCGTCGGCACCGAAGAAGAAATTGCCCTCGATCTCCGCGTTCTCATCGCTGTCGCTGCCGTGAATGGCGTTGGCATCGATGCTCTTTGCAAACAAATTGCGGATCGTTCCCGCATCGGCCTTCTGTGGATCAGTAGCACCAATCAACTTACGGAAATCCTCAATGGCGTTGTCCTTCTCCAAAATGGCCGCGTAAATCGGACCGCTGGTCATGAAGCTTACCAACTCACCAAAGAAAGGACGCTCCCTGTGGATACCATAGAAATCGCCCGCGCGCTCTTCGCTCAAACGGGTGTATTTCAATGCCACTACCTTGAAGCCGGCCTGAATGATCTGATCCAAAATTTTTCCTGCGTGGCCGTTTGCTACTGCATCCGGCTTAATCATTGTAAAAGTGCGGTTTGTTGCCATGTTTTTATTAAATCGCCGCGAATTTCGTGATTATTCGGGAGATTCCGCCACAAAATCGCTCAAATAGCTGAAATGTGCGGTCAAATGTCCGCCCCGCGTAATCGTCGCCCCGTCAATCAACCTTGAACCGCCTACCACCAACTCCGGAATCACCTTGTGCATCAACATCTCCCCAAACTCCTCGCTCGCATCCCGCGGTAACTCGTTCGGCAAATTCCCCACCGCCATCACGTCAATACTGTCTTCTCCATAAGCTTCGCAGGGCGATTGGTTTCCTCTCGACCATCCAATCACTGGATCCGCAATGCTCGTCGCCTTATAAGTAATTGGTACGCTGCCCGCCACATCACAACTGATATCCGCAATCACCGTCGGCGCAAACTTCTCCGCATCCTTCGTATCGCCCGCCTCAAACAATCGCGGCAAATCCTCCGTCCAGTAAATCCCATTCACCAGCAAATCCGTACACTCCGCATAGCCCTTGAACTGACTCTTATACTCCCCATGATGCTTGTAAAAATGCTGGGTGTCCCACTGCGTCAAAGTAGGATGTACATACAAATCCGGACTGTTTAACTGCACAAACACCGGCTCATCATACCGCACATGCAAGTACTGGTTGGGCGTAACCTCCCTGATCTGCAATGCCCGCAACAAATCCAACGCCCCTTGCGATACCCGTCCGCCTCCCGTGACCGCAATGCGGATGTTCGGCAGGTTTACCCGCAACAACTGTGTCAATATATCCGCGTAATTCTTGCTCAAATGCGCCGGCGTCAAAGAAAACAACCCGTGCTTTTTCCCGTACACCAACAACCCATTATACGTGCCAACCACCCCGGCGTACCGACCAAATCCCAATACCCTGGCACCGGTTTCGTAACGCAGGACCTCGTAGTCGATCAGCGTGATGTTCTTCTGCAAAATCGACTGCAACATCGCCCGGTTATAGGGCTGCTTCTTGATCGTATGCGAAAAAAAGAAATAGGTTTTCTGGGCGATGAGCGCCTCGCTCGGCACCTCCTTGATATTGAAAATTACGTCGCAGTGCGACAAATCCTCCACCACCTCAATCCCCACTTCGCGGTAGGCATCGTCCGAAAAACAACGGGTAGGAGAGGCCTCCACAAACACCTTGATCTGAGGATAACGCTGCTGCAACGCCACACACTGAATGGGCGATAACGCCACCCTGTTGTCGGGCGGATTCTTCCGCTCCCTCGATAATCCAATAATCACAAATCAAAGGAACAAAAAATTTCGTTTCTTTGGTGTGTGTGTTTTAGCTACGCCATCAATTTTTCTGCCAAGGACCTGCAAACCAAGTTGCAACTGGGCGATGACCCTTTAGAGATTCAATTGCCTTGGGAAACCCCAACGTCGTCAGATCAACCCATCCTGCCTGAGCCCGGCTATTTTCTCAGCGGCTTCACCCATCCCACGTTGCCGGTGCTCACCGCCACCCCCAACAACCACATCAACCTTACCGCGATGCAGTGGGGACTCATCCCGCATTGGTGCAAAAGCCAGGAACAAGCCCAAGAGCTCGGGAACTATGGCCTCAACGCCCGCGCTGAAACCCTCACCGAAAAACCCCTGTTCAGCGACGCCTGGAAATCGCACCCCTGCCTACTTCCCGTAAGCGGGTTCTTCGAGTGGCAAGCCATCGGCAAGAAAAAGCAACCTTACTATATACACGCGAGCGATGCGCAGCCGCTGCTTTTTGCCGGATTGTTTGCCGAATGGACCGATACCGATACCGGCGAGCAAAAACGCAGTTACGCCATCATCACCACCGAAGCCAATGCCCTGATGGCCGAAATCCACAACGTCAAAAAACG
>JAHEMG010000208.1:6362-38681 GCA_024643755.1 Flavobacteriales bacterium
AACCGCGATACCATCATCATGATCGGACTTGAGCCCACTGGCTCTCGCTTCGAAATAGCCCAAGTAGATGCCTCTAAAATGGAGGATTACCTCACCACCTTGGACCGCTGCATGTTCTATCCCCACAAATTGGGATTCTTTAGAACCTTGAGCATGGACGATGATTTCTCCCATGACTTGATGAATGGAACCCTCCACACGTTCATGTTCTACTTGGCGAGAAATGGATTTGCCATTCATTACGTGGAATATTTCGACCTCGATGCTGCGGGTAACAAAGTGGCCGTGAAAGACGGTGCAGCACCCATAGGCATGAAAATTGGCTTCAGTGGCGCCGGCGACAATGCCGTTCGGGAGCTCGTTTACATGAGCAAAGACATCAGCAATACCGGTAATAAAAAAGACCCCAGTGTATTGAACTACCTCAAGCACCGTGGCAATGTGGTGTCATTCTTCAAAGCCGCCAGCTACCTGATGTACAAAGACTACTTCTCAGACATCACCAATGTGGTGTTGGGACAGTCGAAAATCATCTTGCAAGACGATAGCGGAATGCCATTGGCTACCATGCAACAAGGGGGTTTTCAAGCTGAAGTCTTGGGCGAATACACCAAAACAATCAACCTGTTCTCGAACTACTTCCAGAAAGATATGCGGGCCGAGTACGAAGCGAAAAAACCCGCCAAACTGCCTTTTACCATTGGCTACAACGCCGAATTTGGCGAGTGTAATCTGCAGTTGGGCACCAAAAAATGAGTAATTTCATCTGTTTCAAAGCCGAATGGCAAAACACCGACCCCGACCAGGGCGATATCATCACCGCGTATCTGAGCGAGTTTCCCTTCACCCATTTTGAGTCGGAAGGAAACTGGCTAAAGGCCTTTGCCGACGAGAACGACATTGCCGAGAGCGAGTACGAAGGCATCGAAGAGGCCGTGATGGACTACTGCGACCGCATTGAGTGGAGCATCGTAGAGCGCGAAAATTGGAACGAACTGTGGGAGAAGAATTTCTTTGACCCCCTGCAAGTGGGCGATTTTTATGTAAGGGCAACTTTCCATCCCGAGGCCCCGGAGGGGACGAGGGCCATCACCATTGAGCCGCGCATGAGCTTCGGTACCGGACACCACGCCACCACCCGTTTGATGCTCACCGAAATGCAAACCGAACGCGCCGTTTTTCAGGGCGATGGGGGCTGCAAAGTGCTCGACATGGGTTCTGGTACCGGCATCTTGGCCATCGCAGCGGAATTTTTGGGCGCCACCGAAGTCCTCGGCGTAGAAATCGATGATTGGGTGGTCGACAATGCCAACGACAACCTAAAAATCAACCAAACCCAGCACAACACCATGGTGCATGGCGATGTCAAAGCCCTATCTACCGTGGCCGATGCCTATTTTGATGTGGTTTTGGCCAACATCCACCGCGAAGTGATTCTGGCCGATATGGCTGAGTACGTGAGGGTGCTGAAGCCCCAACACAAACTCTTTTTGAGCGGCTTGCAACAGGCCGATGAAGCCCTGATCGTGAACCACGCCCTAGGGTTGCAAATGAAGCACCTGAAAACGGAAACCATCGACGGTTGGTTGATGATTCTGTTGGAAAAAATTGCGTGAGGGTGCGGTAATTTTGGGGTATTTTCGTACCTTTATTACCCTTGAGCAGTGTCATTAAATTATTGTCGGATGCGGTAGCCAACCAAATTGCTGCTGGAGAAGTTGTGCAACGTCCGGCCAACGCCATCAAGGAGTTGCTGGAGAACAGTTTAGACGCGGGCGCCACCAAAATTCAGGTGTTGATCAAAGACGGGGGGAGTACGCTGATGCAAGTGATCGACAACGGCAAAGGCATGAGCGAAACCGATGTGCGATTGTGCTGGGAACGTCACGCCACCTCCAAAATTCAAAAAGCCGAAGACCTATTTCAACTAAATACCTACGGGTTTCGGGGCGAAGCGATGGCTTCCATCGCGGCGGTCGCCCAGGTTGAGATGAAGTCGAGAAGAGCCGAGGACGACGTAGCCCAATACATCCGCATAGAAGGCAGTGAAGTGCTAGAACAACGCGCCGATGCGGGGCCGGTAGGCACCAACATTTCGATTAAGAACCTGTTTTACAACCTACCGGCTCGCAGGAATTTCCTCAAGAGTATCGCCGTGGAAACCAAGCACATCGTGGAAGAGTTTCTGCGACAAGCCATGGCCAACCCCCACGTAGAGTTTGTGTATCACAACAATGGTCAGCTCGTCTACCAATTCCGCAGCCAATCGCCCAAGGAACGGGTGATGGAAACGCTGGGGAAGAAGCAAGCCAATGAATTACTGGCCGTAGAGGAAATCACCGATATCGTGGAGATTCAAGGGTTTGTGGGTGCACCGGGCTGGGCGAAGCGCACCCGGGGCGAGCAGTATTTTTTCATGAACGGCCGATTCATCCGCTCCAGCTATTTTCACCATGCGGTGAGTTCGGCCTATGAAGGATTGATTGAGTCGGATGCCCATCCCACCTATGCCATCTACCTCAAAGTGCATCCCGGGAAAGTGGATGTGAACGTGCATCCCACCAAAACGGAGGTGAAATTTGAGGACGAAAAACACATTTATAACTTGATCAAAGCGGCCGTGCGCAGGGCTTTGGGGTCGTTCGTGGTGCAGCCCAACCTCGACCTGGGTGATTTCGATCACCTCGATGCGTTTTTGCGTCAGCCCATTGCGCCGCGAAGCGGCGCAACACCACCGCAATGGCAGAGCGGCACACCCCCAAGCACAGAAAAACGCAACCCCGCCTATAACCCCTTCGGCGATAATGGCGGCTCCTACCAACGCAACAGTCACCAAGATTGGCAAAAAGTGCTGGGCTCTGTGGAACTCACAGCACGCAGCCACCACTCCAGCGGCAATGCCCCCGCTGAACAACAAACCCAACCCCTGTTCAAGCAAGCGCAGCAAGAAACCCCATCGCAAAGCAACATCCAAGGCGTGTTCGCTCTCGGTGAGTCCTATGCCGTGGCCAACGTCAACAGCCAACTCTGGGTCGTGCACAAACAACGCGCCCAACAGCATATCTACTACCACGAATACCTACAGCAGCTCCAAGCCCAGTCCGGCCTCAGCCAGCACCTGCTGTTTCCCCGCACCGTGGAACTATCGCCCGCCCAAATCCCTGTGGTCCTGGAAATCCTCCAAGAGCTGCAATGGCTTGGCTTCGATATCTCCCACTTCGGCGGCAATACCCTCATCGTCAACGGCGTCCCCGCCATCCTTTCCCAGGGCGATGAACAAAAACTCATCGAAACCCTCCTCGAAGACTACCAAAATACCCAAGGCGATGTCAAACTCGCCAAATACCCCAGCATGGCCCTCACCATGGCCCGCCATGCCGCCAAACGCAACCCAGTGCAGCAGTCGCCCGAGGAACTTCAATCCCTCCTGCAACGCCTGCTGGCCCTGCCCAACCCGCAAACATCGCTCAACGGCAAAACCATCTACATAGAAATTTCGGCCACCCAGTTGTTCGATACCTTTCAATCCCAGAAATTCAAAGACTAACCATGCCCCAACTGCCGCCCGCCCTCAAGAATTTGCTTATCGTAATGGCCCTGTTTGGTCTCGCCCAAATTGCCCTGCCCAACATCGGCATCAACCCCCACCAACTCTACCTGTTTTACCCAGATAGCTACCATTTTCAGCCCTGGCAACTCGTTACCCACGTGTTTTGTCATGGCGATATCGGCCACTTCATCTTCAACGGCATCGCCCTGTTTAGCTTCGGCATCATCGTGGAACTTCGCCTGGGTACCAACCGCTTTTTGCAGCTGTTTTTCCTCGCTGCCCTCGGTGCTGTGCTATTTCACTACGCCGCCATGGCCTATTCCCTCTACAGCCAAGTGCATACCCTCATCCCCAACCACCTGGCGGGCTTCGAAGCGGTGAACTATCCCCCCATGCTGGGGGCCTCGGGTGCCGTGTATGGCGTGATGGTGGCCTTCGCCGTGCTTTACCCCAACGAAACCCTATTATTCCTCTTCATCCCTTATCCCATCAAAGCCAAATACCTGGTGCCGATCATGGTGGGATTGGATATCGTCCTGGGCCTTGGCAGTTTCAGTGGCGATAACGTGGCCCACTTCGCGCACATCGGTGGGGCGGCCACAGGATTGGCACTGATCTTTTTGTGGAAGCGGCTCGACCGCAATCGTTACAGTCGGTTTTAACCCATCATTGCACTAATGTCAGCCCTGCGCTCCTGGATCCAAGGTCCCAAACCCGCGGTACAGCAACTCATCTTCTTGTGTTTGCTGGTGTTTGTGCCATCCCTGCTGCTGCAGTTGTTTCGCCTTGAAACGCCCCTATATTTCCTTACTTATACGCCCTCGGTGTGGTATAAGCCCTGGTCGCTCGTGACCTATATGTTCCTGCACCTGAGTTTCTGGCACCTGCTGGGAAACCTCCTCTGGCTCTACTTTGTGGGCAGCATTTTGGAGGATTTGGTGGGATCAAAACCCATTTATTGGCTGTTCCTCGGTGGCGGAATCCTCGGCGCGCTGGTCTTTCAGGTTGTGTATTCCTTTTCGACCTATAGCGATGCCCACCTACCCATGCAGTTGTTGGGTGCCTCGGGTGGGGTGTCGGCCGTGGTGATCGGCACCGCCGTGTTTACGCCCCGCTACAAACTGTTTTTGTTTGGCCTCGTGGAGGTGGAGCTGCGCTGGATTGCCGTGGCCAAAATATTGCTGGATCTGGCCGGATTGGGCAGTGGCAGCAACCTCGGTGGGTATACCGCCCACCTGGGTGGTATCCTTTGGGGTGCGGGCTATGTTTGGTTTGCGCTGAAATCCGGCGCCCCCGAGTGGCTCAGTACCGTTTTTGCAATGTTCACAAAAAAATCGCCCAGAAAATCCACCCTCCGTTTTGAAAAAGGCGATAAACCGCTACATTCGAAAAAAACCCAACAGCAAAACGGTCCTTCCGAAGCCGAGGTGAATGCCCTGCTCGACAAAATATCGCAGGTGGGCTACAACAACCTCACGGCCAAAGAGAAGGAAACGCTGTTTAAAGCCAGCAAAACAAACTAACATGAAACTGCTCAACATCATCGCCTTTCCTGCCACCGTGGTCTTGGGATTGCTGTTGATGGTATCGGGCTTGGTGCCCAGCATTTCACCGGCCACCAACTCGTGGTTGCCGCTATTGGGTCTGGCGTTTCCCGTTTTCTTTTTGTTGATGTCGCTCCTGTTTTTGTTTTGGCTGATCCAACGCAAATGGCGGAGTTTGTTTGCCCTGTCTTGCCTGTTGTTGAATTTGGGCCAGGCGAGCTTATACGTGCAGTGGAATGATACCACCGCAGAGGAAAAGGCCTTGGAAGACCGGAAGGAGTCGCTCGACGAAGTGGTCAATTTTGGCACCCAAACCTTCAAGGTGGCGAGCTACAATGCCCAGTTGTTTGGGTTGTACAACGACGAGTCCTCAGTGGGGATCGTGAACACAGAGTATATGCCGGCTATGGATTCTTTTTTGCGGGTGCTGAAGGCGGAATCTGCCGATGTGGTCTGCCTGCAGGAGGTGTATGCAAAGGCGGGTGGATTGAAATTACTCTCCCGGTTTTTAAAAGCAGAAGGCGGGTATGACTATAGTCAATCGTACACGTTGAGTGCGAACCGACCTTATGGCATGTTGGTATTGAGTAAGTACAAGATCAAACGCTGGCAGCCGATTTCTTTCGGACCGAATACGGGGAACATGGCGATGTGGGTGGATGTAGAGATTACAGATTCCCAATATCAGCGAAAGAAGCCACGGATTCGAATTTACAATTTGCATTTGCAGTCGTTCCGATTTGCAAAACAAGACTACGCAGTAATGCAAAAACAGACGAAGCAACAACAGCTCGACATTGAAGGAAGCAAGGGCATCATCACCCGCTTGCGGCTGGGATACGAGCGCAGGGCAGAACAAGTAAATTTGGTGAAGGAGAGTATGCTGGCTTGCGATTTTCCGAAAATTGTGTGCGGGGATTTCAACGACATCCCAGTGAGTTACACATACCGCGAGCTGAGTGCAGGGATGAAGGACGCGTTTGGTGAGGCGGGGCGGGGCTTGGAAACCACCTACAAAGGAAGTATGCCCAGTTTTCGGATTGATTATATCCTGTTCGACAACCCAATGCGGGCAATCCACTACGAGAGTGTGGCTGAGGTACCGTCAGACCACAAGTGGATTGCCGCCAAACTGCAAATTGGTGGGTTATTTCAAGGAAATTGAGGTTCTTTTTAACAAAGTAAACGCCATCATTGGCGAAATTACTGATGCGATTCTTCTAACATACAGATATCTTCGTGATGTGCGTATATTTGCATAATTTTACTTATGCCTTATTTCTTTACCTCAGAATCTGTGTCGGAAGGACACCCAGACAAAGTCGCTGACCAAATTTCAGACGCACTGATTGACCATTTTTTGGCTTATGACCCCGATAGCAAAGTAGCTTGTGAAACGTTGGTTACCACCGGACAAGTGGTTTTGGCGGGTGAGGTGAAATCAGAGGCTTACTTGGATGTGCAAAAAATTGCCCGTGACGTTATTGCGAAAATTGGTTACACCAAAAGTGAATACATGTTCGATGCCAACAGTTGTGGCATCTTGAGTGCCATTCACGAGCAAAGTCCAGATATCAACCAAGGCGTAGAGCGTAAAAACCCAGAAGATCAAGGTGCCGGTGACCAAGGGATGATGTTTGGCTATGCCAACAACGAAACAGATACCTTGATGCCATTGCCTTTGATGTTGGCACACTTGCTCCTAGAAGAGTTGGCTGCCATGCGCAGAGAGGCAACCGCCATTCCGTATTTGCGTCCCGATGCCAAAAGCCAGGTAACCATCCAATATTCTGATGATCACAAACCGGTGAACATCGATACCATCGTAATCTCAACCCAGCATGATGATTTCGATGAGGATGCAGCCATGTTGCAAAAAATCCATGACGATATTGTAAACTTGTTGATCCCCCGTGTAAAAGCCAAATTGCCCGTTCACATTCAGGCACTCTTTGGTAGCGACATCAAATACCACATTAACCCCACTGGCAAATTTGTGATTGGTGGTCCTCACGGCGATACGGGTTTGACCGGCCGTAAGATCATCGTAGACACCTATGGCGGTCGTGGTGCCCATGGGGGTGGTGCTTTTTCTGGTAAAGACCCCAGCAAAGTAGACCGTTCAGCGGCCTACGCTACCCGCCACATTGCCAAAAACTTGGTGGCTGCTGGCGTGTGCGACCAAGCCCTGGTGCAGGTGAGTTATGCCATTGGTGTAGCAGAACCCGTGGGTTTGTTCGTAGATACCTACAACACCGCAAAAGTGAATTTGACCGACGGTGAGATTGCGGCTAAAATCTTGGCTATGCCAGAATTTAGTTTGCGCCCTTACCACATTGAACAGCGTTTTCAATTGCGTACCCCCATCTATTTGGAAACTGCGGCCTATGGCCACATGGGCCGTGAGTGCAAAACGGTAGAAAAGGTGTTCAATGCCGGCAAGAAAAACGAAAAGAAAGTCATTGTGAAATTGTTTCCTTGGGAAGAAACCAACGCAGTTGCGGCGGTAAAAGCCCAATTTGGACTATAAAAAAAGCCTATGTGTGGAATCGTTGCCTATATCGGACAAAAGCAGGCCTATGACATTGTGATCAACGGCCTCAAGCGCTTGGAATACCGCGGTTATGACAGTGCCGGAGTGGCCCTGTTGAATGGCGATATGCGCATTTACAAGAAAAAAGGCAAGGTGGCCAACTTGGAAGAGGAAACGGCGGGACAAGATGTGAGCGGCGGTATGGGTATGGGTCATACCCGTTGGGCCACCCACGGCGAACCCAACGATAAAAATTCCCATCCCCATTTGAGTGAAAGCGGGGATTTGGCCATCATCCACAACGGAATCATTGAAAACTATGCCACGCTAAAAGCGGGCATGATGTTGAAGGGTCATACCTTTCATTCAGATACCGATACAGAAGTATTGGCCCATTTGATTGAAGACGTCATGCAAAACAGCGGCCTGCCTTTGGCAGACGCAGTACGTTCGGCCTTGAAGCAAGTCAGTGGCGCTTATGCCATCGTAATCTTAAGCAAAAACCACCCAGAGCACCTCATTGCTGCCCGTAAAGGCAGTCCGTTGGTGGTGGGTTTGGGCGAAGAACGCGGTGAATTTTTCTTCGCTTCAGATGCCACACCCATCGTGGAATACACCAACAAAGTCATTTATCTCAAAGATGGAGAAGTAGCCATTGTGGAGAACCAAGAATTGATGGTGAAGAACATAGACAATGTGGTGCAAGTGCCCTATGTGCAAGAGTTGGAGTTGAGTTTAGAGCAATTAGAGAAAGGGGGATACCCCCATTTTATGCTCAAAGAAATTTACGAACAACCCCGTTCCATTTTTGACAGTTTTCGGGGTCGTTTTGATGTAGAAACCGGAGAAATCCACATGCGTAGCATGGAAGATTACCAGCAGCGCTTGAAAGAAATAAAACGCCTGATTTTGATCGGTTGTGGCACCAGTTGGCATGCTGCTTTGGTTGGCGAATATTTGTTTGAAGATTTGGCACGGGTACCGGTGGAAGTAGAATATGCTTCTGAATTTAGATACCGCAACCCCGTGTTGTATGCCGATGACCTGGTCATGGCCATTTCTCAGAGTGGTGAAACCGCCGATTCCTTGGCGGCCATGGACCTGGCCAAACGCAAAGGCGCATCAGTTTTTGGTATTTGCAACGTGGTAGGGTCAAGCATCCCCAGGTTGAGTGATGCAGGCGCCTATACCCATGCCGGTCCAGAAATTGGGGTGGCCAGCACCAAAGCCTTTACCGCCCAAGTCACTGTTTTGGCCCTCATGGCCGTGGGCATGGCCAAACTCAAGGGTACCATGAATTTGGTGGCCATTAAGTCCTTCTTCGAAGAACTGGAGAGCATTCCCGAAAAGATTGAAAAAGCCCTGTTACTCAATGACCAAATCATTGCCCTGGCAACAAAATTCAAAGACGCCAAGAACTTCTTGTATTTGGGCCGTGGATACAACTTCCCCGTAGCGCTGGAAGGTGCCCTAAAACTCAAAGAAATCAGTTACATCCACGCTGAGGGTTACCCCGCCGCAGAGATGAAACATGGGCCCATTGCCCTCATTGATGAGGAAATGCCCGTGGTGGTGATTGCTACTTATTCAGAACACTATGAAAAAGTGGTGAGCAACATCCAAGAGGTAAAAGCACGGAAAGGACAAGTGATTGCCTTGGTGAGCGAGGGCAACCGTGATTTGGATAACCTCGTAGACCACGTGATAGAAGTGCCCGAAACCATTGAACCATTGAGTCCGTTGGTAAACACCGTGCCCCTGCAACTGTTGAGCTATCACATAGCTGTAATGCGCGGTTGCAACGTAGATCAGCCTCGCAACTTGGCAAAATCTGTCACCGTAGAGTAAGCAGATTTCATTCACATGCCGAAATGGTGTGTTCACAAATTTGGTATTGAATTGATATTCAACCCTTCAAGATTGCAAGGGTTTGGTCATATATTTGTATGTAGGCAAACAATACATTTTTTGGTTTGTTTATGCGCCCCCATCAAGGTCGTTCCTGTGACCCAAGGGGCGAAGCCATGGATGCCCAGCACCATTTTTTTCTGACTATCTTTGTCGTTTTACAATGAATAAAAAATACAACGTACTGATTATCTTTTTTTTAGGAGTGCTGTCTTTGTTGGCCCAACCCGGGTTTTCTCAGAATCCAGCGACCGTAAAAGCTTCAGACTTTACCGATGCCCAAATCCTGGATTTGCTCAAACAAGCCCAAGACGCCGGATTGGGCATTGAGCAAGCCGAAAAACTCGCCATTGCCAAAGGTCTGCCCGCCTCTGAAGCCCAAGCATTCAAAGACCGCCTAAACAAAATACAAGCCAATACCCCCGCCATGGCTGGCTCCCCAGCCCAAGCCATCTCACAAGCCACCGAAGCCAAAGGCAAACAAGCCCTTGTAGAAGCCGCCACCCCAGTTACTGGGTCTGAAATTGTGGCCGATAAACCCAATTTGCCCGTGACGGTATACGGACAGGAACTCTTCCGACGTGGTGATCTGAAAATTTATGAACGCAGCCTTGATGCCAAAGCCCCCGCCAACTATGAATTGGGTGTGGGTGATGAATTGGGCATCTCCATCTTTGGGGTAAGTTACTACAACAGCGTGGTCAAAGTTGATAACCGCGGTCGCATTGAACTGGGACAGTTGGGCAGCATCTACGTCAAAGGCATTGCCTTTGACAAAGCCAAAGTATTGATCAAAACCGCCCTGAGTAATAACTTCAACATGAGTGCCAACCAACTGGAAATCAGTTTGGCCTATAGCCGAAGCATCACGGTGAACATTGTGGGTGAAGTTTTCCAGCCTGGTTCTTACAAGATCCCGGCCCTGAATACGGCCTTCAACGCCTTGATTGCCGCTGGCGGCCCCACCGATATTGGAACGTTGCGTAACGTGCAACTGCGCAGAAATGGAAAAGTCATTAAAACGTTCGACGTGTATGCCTACTTGCAAAATCCGGGTTCAGAAGACGATTTCTTTTTGCAAGACAACGACTACCTGGTGGTAGGAACCACAGGCAAACGGGTGAGTATTGCGGGTTCTGTGAAACGCCCCCTTACCTACGAACTATTGCCCCAAGAACAATTGACCACCCTGCTGCGTTTTGCGGGTGGTGCCCAAGCCAATGCCTTGTTGGCCAACATGCGTGTGCAGCGCTATGTAGGCAAAAACCGACTGCTGATTCCAGTAAACTTCGACAGCTTGTTAACCCTGAAACAAGATTTTGCTTTGCAAGATGGCGATGGGGTAACGCTCGGACAAGTCAATGACGACGTAGAAAACCAAGTGGAAATCAAAGGCCCCGTCTATTTCCCAGGCACGTATGCGTTGTTGCCAGGATACAGGGTGGCTGACCTCATTCAAAAGGCGGGTGGACTCCGTGAGCAGACCTTGCTCAAACGCGCTTATGTGGTGAGAACCGAAAAAGACGAAACCCGCAGGTACATTCCCCTGAACATTGAAACGTTGATGGCCAACCCCAGCGACCCGGGAAACATTCCATTGTACAAAAACGATGCGCTGCTGTTGTACACGGAAGCCAGTTTCGTGGATACGTTTGCTGTGAGCGTGAATGGTGAAGTAAAAAACCCCCGCAGCTTGCCCTACAAGGAAGGGTTGACCTTGGGCGACGTGTTGGTGTTGTCTGGCGGATTGAAGATCTCAGCCGAACTCACCAAAATAGAAATTGCTCGCTCCAACATTTTCTCACCCAACTACAAACCGGGCGATGCGTACCAGTCTAATTTGATTGAACTCACCATACCCAAGGACATTACCGAAAACGAGGATGTGCTGAAAACGGGGTTGATGCCCTTTGACATTGTGTCTGTGCGGAGAATTCCCAACTTTGAATTGCAAAAAGTGGTGGAACTGAGAGGTGAATTCAAATATCCTGGCACGTATGTAATCCAAGACAAAGGATTCACGGTACAAGATGCGGTGAAGTTGGCGGGTGGACTCACCCCTTATGCGTTTGAAGAAGGCGCCCGATTTGACCGACCCAATTTGCCGGGTGGGTTTTTGGTGTTTGACTTAAAAAGGGCCCTCAAACGACGTGGTTCCATGTACAACTACACCTTGAAAGAAGGCGATGTGATTTCGGTGCCCAAGGTGATTGATTATATCAGTATTTACGGCACCGGCATTCAATACATTGAGAATTTGATAAATTTGGACACATTGACTGATTATGCGGTCATGAATTCACCCTTTGTTTCAGGCAAGCGGGCGGGCTACTATATACGTACGTTTGGCAATGGCTACACGGCCGATGCTTGGCGTTCCAAGACCTATGTGGTAGAGGCCAATGGCCGTGTGCGGAGAACAGTAAATTATTACCTGTTCAGAGTATCCCCAAAAGTAAAAAAGGGCAGCGCGGTATATGTGATGTCCAAAGAGAAAAAAGCCAAGGCCGCATTGAAAGACCGGGTGAATAAAATACCTACTGATTGGAACAAAGTGATTCAAGACATTACAGTAAAATTGACCGGTTTGGCAACGTTGTGGGCCATTTTGTCAAAATAATACCATGGACAACCAAACACAAAATTCAGACGAAATTTCCCTCAAAGAATTGATCCAACAAATAAGAGAGACCTGGGGATATTTAAAAACCCAATGGGTAAAGTTATTGTTGATGGGATTGCTTGGCGGCTTGGGTGGTTTTTTCTACGCCAAGTACCAAAAACCAGAGTACACCGCCAAACTCACCTTTGCGTTGGCTGAAGGAGGGGATAAGGTGGGCGGGTTGGGTTCCATTGCTTCTCAGTTCGGGGTTGATATGGGGGGTAGTTCTGGTGGGGCTTTTAGCGGCGATAATTTGTTGGAGCTGATGAAGAGCCGTTTGTTGATAGAGAAGACCTTGCTCACGGCAGTAGACAGCAATGGTAAGCAAAAGTTGCTGATCAACCAGTATATTGATTTTCACAAACCCACAAACCCGAAGCCCAGAAAACCCACAGACCCGGTGGCGGTAACATTTACGGCAGATAAGTTAGATCCGGAGCGGTTTTCATTGGCCCAAGATTCTTTTTTGGGTAAGGTATGTGCGGATTTGGCCAAGGAGCATTTAACGGTTTCCAAGGTAGACAAGAAACTGGCCATTGTTTCGGTGATATTTAAGGGGAAAGACGAGTGGTTTGCCAAGCATTTTACCCAGGTGTTGACGCAGAATGTAACGGAGTTTTATGTGGAGACCAAAACCCGGCAGATGCGTAAGAACGTTCTGATGATGGAGCACAAGGTCGACAGTGTAAAACAGGCCTTGGGCCGCGCCATGTATGGGGTGGCTTCTGAGGTAGATGGCAACCAATTTTTGGTGCGAGGGGTGGCTAAGGTACCCCAGGCCAAGAAGCAGTTGGAGATTCAAGTGTTATCGACCATGTACGGCGAATTGTTGAAGAATTTGGAATTGAGCCGCGCCTTGATGGCCAAAGAACAGCCCTTGATTCAATTGATTGATCAACCTAGGTTTCCTTTGGAAAAGAAGAAAACGTCGAATGTACTTATGTCAGCGGGAGGTTTGTTTTTATTGGTCTTCTTAGGTGTTCTTACACTTCTGTTTCGTCGTTGGTGGAAGATTCAATTTAATTAGATTATTGCTACATTCGGGCAAATCATATTAATTTATATAGGTAAATCACCCTTGAATAGTTTTTGTTTATAGCAGTAGGATAAGCAAATTACTTAAAATAATTAGTTATTAGTGTTCAGGTTGGTACATAATGCTTGATGGCCCTAAAATACTCAACAATAGAATTTATCCTCCCTCCCCTCACACTCACTCTACTGCAAAAAAAGTAAACAAATTAATGTGGCTGCTTAAAAACTTTTTTATTTCAACAATAATTTTTATTGTTTTATTTTTTTCTATTGTATTTTGGAATAGAAGTCAAATTAAACCAACAAAACAAGAAATTACTTTATTAAAAGAACAACTTGGTGACATTAATATTAGAAGCGAAAAAGATATTTTTCATATTTCCCAACAAGTTATTTCCAAAATATCCCACAAAGAAAATCTTGATTTTCCATTATCAGTAATTAATACATTGAAAAAAAAGAGTGGCTTTTGTTATGATAGGTCACTTCTTATGCAGAAGGTTTTTATCTATAATAATATTCCAATCAGGCCTGTTTATATTTATTATTCAACAAATGGAACTGATGTATCTATTTTTAATCTATTCGATAAAAATTTATATTCTCATAATATTTTTGAATACAAATTGAATGGTAAGTGGTACATGATGAAAACAAATTATGTTCTAACAAAAAGTATTACGTTAAGTGAATATTTAGATCAGGGTACAAGTGTGCCTAAAAACTCAAAATATATTAGATATTTAAATAATAGAAGTGGACAGTTTATCTATCCATCATTTATTCCGGACATTTATTTTTTTTAAAGTAATTATGAAGATACTTATCACAGGAGGCGCTGGTTTTATTGGTTCCAATTTAACAGAGTATTTCCTCAATAAAAATTACAAAGTAGTTTGTTTAGATAATTTTACTACAGGTCACCATCACAATATCGAAGAATTTCTCACACATCCAAATTATTACTTACTAAAGGGAGACATACGGAATTTGAAAGATTGTCAGAATGCAGTAAATGGTGTTGATTACGTTCTGCATCAAGCTGCATTAGGGTCAGTGCCCCGTTCCATTAATGACCCAATTACAACGAATGAGGTCAATATATCGGGTTTTCTAAATATCTTGTTGGCATCAAGAGATGCAAAAGTAAAGCGATTTGTCTATGCAGCTAGTTCATCTACTTATGGTGATTCTGAAAGTTTGCCTAAAGTAGAAGATGTAATTGGAAAACCATTATCACCATATGCTGTAACTAAATATGTTAATGAATTGTATGCTGAAATATTTGGTAAAACTTATGGTATCGAAACTATAGGATTACGCTACTTTAATGTTTTTGGTCGTCGACAAGATCCACATGGTGCTTATGCTGCGGTTATTCCTTTATTTGTAAAACAGTTAATGAAACACGAATCTCCTGTAATTAATGGCAATGGAGATTACTCCAGAGATTTTACTTATATTGATAATGTTATTCAAATGAATGAATTAGCAATGTTAACAAATAATCCTGGAGCAGTAAATACGGTGTACAATACAGCTTATGGTGATAGAACAACGCTAAATCAATTAGTGCAATTATTGAAAGAGAATTTAGCTGTTTTTGATTCTAAAATTGCGGAAGTCCAAATAAGTTATGGCCCTAATCGATCAGGAGACATACCTCATTCATTAGCTAGCATTGAAAAAGCAAAAAATAAATTAGGATACAATCCCAAATATTCCATAGAACAAGGTATAAAAGAAGCCGTTACATGGTATTATACAAATTTGAAATAGCCATTTTAGAGCTCCTGCAAATTATAACTTTTAGGCAATTACTATGCAAAAAATAGCAATTATAGGTTTAGGATATGTTGGTCTTCCTCTAGCAAGATTATTTGCTACAAAATTTCAAGTAGTAGGATTTGACATCAATCAAAAACGAATTAAAGAATTGTGCTCAGGTACAGATATTACTTTGGAAGTATCTGACGAAGTTTTACAGAAAGTACTCGTAAGTAAGTTTAATAACAATGAAAACGGTTTGTTGTGCTCGTTTGCGTTACAAGATATAGTAGACTGCAATTATTACATTGTAACTGTTCCCACACCTGTCGATAAAAACAATCGTCCAGATTTGAATCCATTGTACAAGGCCAGCGAAACGGTAGGAAAAGTTTTGAAAAAAGGGGATATTGTAATTTATGAATCTACAGTATATCCAGGGGCTACAGAGGAAGAATGTATTCCTGTTTTGGAAAGTGTATCCGAATTAAAATTTAATGAAGACTTTTTCGTGGGCTACTCACCCGAACGAATCAACCCCGGAGACAGAGAACATACCGTCGAAAAAATATTGAAAGTAACGGCTGGTTCCACGCCCGAAATTGGTAATAGAGTAAACGACCTTTATAAAAGCGTAATTACCGCCGGAACTCATTTAGCACCTAGTATTAAAGTAGCTGAGGCTGCCAAGGTAATTGAAAATTCTCAACGCGACCTAAATATTGCTTTTGTTAATGAACTTGCTAAAATATTCAATTTAATGAATATTGATACCCGTGCCGTTTTAGAAGCAGCTGGAACCAAATGGAATTTTTTACCCTTTAGACCAGGTTTGGTAGGTGGTCATTGTATAGGTGTCGATCCATATTATTTAGCACAGCGAGCACAAGAATTTGGGTACCACCCCGAACTTATTTTAGCTGGTAGACGCATGAATGACAGCATGGGGGAGTACGTGGCTTCTCAAGTAGTTAAACTGATGATAAAAAAAGAGATCATCGTTAATGGTGCAGAGTTGTTAATGCTAGGAATTACCTTTAAGGAAAATTGCCCTGATGTTCGAAACACTAAGATTAACGATGTGATTTCGGCACTCAGCGATTATGGAATTAAGGTTGTCATTTATGACCCTTGGGCCAACCCAGTCGAGGTAAAGCATGAATATGACTTGGAGACCTCCAAATCTTTACCAAACCATAGATTTGATGGGGTAGTATTAGGGGTGGCCCACAAGGAGTTTCTAGGTTTAAATTTTGATTCTTTGAAAAAGGAGAAAAGTGTTTTGTTCGATGTTAAAGGGATTTTAACTAATGAAGTAGATGGTAGTTTATAAAAATGGGGTAAAAATTTTTGGGGTAGTAATTTACTCATCATAGGAGTTGATGTTTTTTGGCAAATTTTAAATGAAGTACTTGAATTTAAAGAATCAATCTTTAAATGCTACAATTTGGACAATAATTGATATTGTTTTCAATAAGGCAACTTTCTTTGTTGCAACATTAGTTCTAGCAAGATTGCTAGGGCCTAATGAATTTGGTTTGATAGGGATGATATGGGTGTTTTTTACAATAGGAACAACCTTGGTTGATAGTGGTTTGTCAGTTTCTCTAATTCGAACAGCAAATCCTGATGATGTGGAGTATTCTACTATTTTTTACATAAATTTAGTAATGAGTCTCATTGCATATTTAATTATTTTTATTGCATCACCATTTATTGCAGATTTTTATGCTCAACCAATTTTGAAGTCGCTTATTAGAATATATTGTTTCGGTTTTATTATTACAGCACTGCGAATGATTGCTCAAACAATGCTTATAAGGGAAATGAATTTCAAAAAGATTGCGATTTTAAATATACCCGGAAATATTGTTGGATTGATTATTGGAGTTTTTATGGCTATGAATGAGTATAAAGTTTGGAGTATTGTAGGTTTATATCTTTCTAATCAAATTGTCGCTACAATGATGTATTTCATATTTGTCAAATGGAGACCTAAGATAGTTTTTTCCATCGAAAAAATGAAGTATCATTGGAATTTTGGGTATAAATTAATGTTGTCAGCCCAGCTTAATACCGTTTTTGATAATATGTATAATATAGTAATTGGAAAATTTTATAGTGTGCAATCATTAGGATATTATGAAAGGGCATATACATTTAATAATTACCCTGTTTCAATTTTATCAGGAATTATTAGTAAAGTTTCTTTGCCATTATTGTCTCAAATTTCAGAAGACAAACAAAGAACTTTACAGGTATACAGAAAAATCTCAATGTTGTCTTTTTATATTTTATCCCCGCTCATGCTTGGTGCCTTAGTATTGGCGAAACCTTTGTTCAGTTTGGTTCTGGGCGAACAATGGATACCCGCAGTGCCATTTTTTCAAATATTATGCCTAGGCTACATGTTGTATCCAATTCACTCCCTAAACATTAATATCCTATCAATATATGGCAAGAGCAATTTGTTTTTAAAACTGGAAATTATTAAAAAAGTAATGTTAATAGTACTTGTTTTAGTTGCATTTAATTTCGGAATTTATGGACTGGTTTGGAGCAGTGTAATTAGTTCTTATATTGCCTTATTCATAAATACATTTTACACTGGCGGCCTCATTTTATACTATACTAAAGATCAATTAATAGACCTGATACCAACATTAATCATATCCATTTTTATGGCAATTTTTATGTATATCATTCATATATTACTTATAGATTATATCAATCTAATACAGATTGTTTTTCCCTCAATAGTTGGACTATTTTCTTTTGGTTTACTATCTTTCATTACAAGAAATGAATCATTCTATTGTCTAATTACACTGTTAAAAACAAAAAGTAGTAATGATACCAGTAACTAAATCTTTTCTACCTACTTTTGAAGAATATTCAGCACAAATTAAAAGAGTATTCGATAATCAATGGTTAACTAATCGTGGACCATTATTATTGGAATTAGAAGAAAAAATAAAAGAATATTTGTCTATTTCTAATATCATTATTATGAACAATGGAACAATTCCATTGCAAATAGCTTTGAGGCTTCTTGGAAAAGGCGGAGAAATTATAACAACACCTTTTAGTTATGTCGCAACTACAGCAGCTATAGTATGGGAAAACTGCACTCCTGTTTTTGTTGATATTAACCCAGAATTTTTAACTATTGATGTAACTAAAATTGAAGCAGCTATTACAAAAAAGACTACGTGTATTCTGGCAACTCATGTTTTTGGTAATCCTTGTAATGTGGAAGCCATTGAATATATTGCTGATAAACACAACCTCAAGGTCATTTATGACGCAGCTCATTGTTTTGGAGTAACATACAAAGGGAAAAGCATATTTGAATATGGTGATATAAGTACTTGCTCTTTTCACGCAACTAAATTATTCCATACTGGTGAAGGTGGGGCTTTATTTACTAAAGATCCTGAGCTATTTCATAAATGTTATTATTCCCATACCTTTGGTCATTTAGGTCCAATAGATTATCATGGAGTGGGAATTAATGGTAAAATTTCGGAACTACAAGCGGCTATGGGATTATCCGTTATACCTTATATGGCCGTGATTTTAAATGAAAGAAAAAAAGTGATTGATTTTTATTTGTGTCACTTAGATTGTGAAAAAATTAAAACAATTAAATTAGTTGATAATTCAAATTGGAATTATAGTTATTTCCCGATCATTTTTAGCTCTGAAGAAATTTTATTAAAGGCTCAAAAATTTTTAAATGATAACAATATTTTCCCCCGCCGTTACTTTTATCCATCATTAAATACAATCGAATATACTAAAGGTAACAAAATGCCTGTATCAGAGTCAATTGCTAAAAGGGTTTTGTGTTTGCCGCTTTATGTAGGTCTAAGCGAAATAGAACTTGATAAAATTGTTAACTTAATTAACTCGACTCTGTAAATGAAGATAGCCATAATGCAACCGTATTTCTTTCCATATATAGGGTATTTTCAATTAATAAATTCAGTTGATGAATTTGTTATCTACGATAATATACAGTTTACAAAGAAAGGTTGGATAAATAAAAATCGAATTTTAGTAAACGGATCTGATGTGTTGGTATCGCTTCCTCTTAAGAAAGATTCAGATTTTTTAAACGTGAACGAGCGATTTTTGGCGAATACTTGGGAAGTGGAGCGAAAAAAGATGCTTAATCGTATCACAGAATCATATCGGAAAGCTCCACACTTTAAGAATGTATACGCTGTCATCGAGGAATGTATTGTGTATGATGATCGAAATCTTTTTAAATTTATTTTACATTCTGTACAAACCTTAATGCAATATTTAAATATTGAAACTAACCTTGTAATATCTTCTTCTATTTCAATAAACCATCAGTTAAAAAGTGACGAAAAGGTAATGGCAATTTGCAAGGAAAGAGGAGCTGGTATTTATATTAATCCTATTGGCGGAGTTAATCTGTATGATAAGGAACACTTCAAGCAAAATAATCTTGAATTGCAATTTCAAAAGTCGAATAGTATCACCTATAAACAGTTTAATAATGAGTTCGTACCTTGGCTTTCCATTATTGATGTAATGATGTTTAATAATGAAGACCAGATTAAGTCAGCTTTGAGCAACTATTTATTACTATAATGAAAGTAGCCATAGTTGGTCCAAATTCTTCAATCTCTCAAGCAATCATTCCGTTGTTTAGTAAAGAATACGAAATCATTACGGTAGGTAGAAAAAATGCGGATATTAAATTGGATTTACAATCAATAGATGTTCCTATAAAATTACCTGAAAATATTGAGGTCATTATTCATAGCGCAGCCCATTTTGGAGGTAGTTCCTTAGAAGATACTTGTGATGCATTAAAGGTTAATATTTTGGGTACTTTAAGGCTTTTTGATGCGGCTGTTTTATCGAATGTAAGGCAATTCGTGTATGTGTCCAGTCTTTATAGTCATTTAACCTCCAATTCCAATCAATACAGCATGTATTCCTTATCCAAAAGATGTTCAGAGGATATACTCAAGTTGTATTCAAAAGGGAAGAAAGTAAAATTGCTTATAATCAGACCTTCGCAGATTTATGGTAATTATTATTCAATGAGGAAACATCAACCTTTTTTTTATTCAATAATAGACAAGATAAAAAAGAATGAGAAGGTTGTATTTTGGGGCGGAAGGGACCCATCTAGAAACCTTATTCATATTGATGATTTGGCTAACATTATTTATCAATCTATAATCAATGGAATAGAGGGTGAATTTGATTGTGCTTTTCCCAGCAATGTTTCTTTCATCAAGATTGCCGAGGCTGCAAAAGCAGCCTTTAACAGTTCAAGTGAAATATATTTTGACACTTCCTTTCCTGATATTGAAGATATCAATATCGAATTTGAAACATCGCTTTATCCGAAAATTAATTTTTACCCAAGAATTACGATTTGTGAAGGAATAAAAATGCTTTCTGATTTTATGAAAACCACACCGAATGAATAGAACAATTTTAGTTTCTGGAGCAAGTGGCATCGTAGGATATGGTGTATTGAAGGCCCTTAAAAACACCGGAAAGAATTTGCTTCTTATAGGAACTACCATTTATGACGACTCTGTTGCTCAGGGATTTTGTGATGTTTTGGAAAAGGCAGTACCAACCAAGGACGAGAACTATATAAATTGGCTGCTGTCAATTATAAAGAAACATAATGTTGATTTAATTATTCCTGGTATTGAGGCCGATTTGTATAAATGGTCCAGCCATAAAGATATGATTGAAAATGCTGGTGCCATTTTGGTAACAAATAATCTTTCTCTGATAGAGCTTTGTAAGGACAAATGGGTATTTTACAAAGAACTTTCCAAAATCAATTCTCCATACTTGATCCAAACCTCCTTAGTTACAGAATTCACGGAAATTGTAAAGATGTTTGGTTTGCCATTTTTATTAAAACCCAAAAGAGGATTTGCCTCTAAGGGTATTGTTAAAGTGATAAATGAGGATGTGTTTAATTTGCATAAAGGACAAATAGGAGAAATATTAATGGTCCAGGAAATAGTTGGAAATGAAGAGGAAGAGTTCACCACCTCTGCATTTTGTGATGGTAAAGGCTCATATTATGCCAGTATGACACTTAAAAGGAAGTTGGCCAAAGACGGTTATACGGATCGAGCGGAAACATATGTACTTGAGGATATTGATAAGGTATTGAATCATTTTTGTGTCTATCTTAAGCCAATCGGACCTACCAACTTTCAATTTAGGAGGCACAATGGTGAATTAAAATTGCTTGAAATAAATCCACGAATCTCATCTTCAACGTCGATTAGAACGGCTTTTGGATATAATGAATCTGAAATGATTCTGGATTATTATTTGGAAAACAAAGAACCTGTTCAGCCTCAACTCAGAACAGGTAAAGCCGTTAGGTACACAGAAGATAAAATATTCTTTGATGATAGGAATAATCTCTGATATTCACGGAAATTACGAGGCTCTTAAAGTTGTACTTAAGGAGTTGGATAATAAAGGTGTTTCAAAAATATACTGCTTAGGTGATGTTGTTGGCTATTTTTCTCAGGTAAATGAGTGTTGTGAAGTACTTAGAGAAAGAAATATAGAGTGTTTGATGGGCAACCATGATTGGTATATGAGTGCAGGAAGTTATTGTCCAAGGTCACAAAGTGTGAATGATTGTTTGGTATATCAGCGGAAAATTATCACACCCGAAAATTTTAACTGGTTAAAAACATTTAAACTGCAGTTTGAATTTAACAATGTGAAAATGGTTCATGGTGGTTGGATAGATCCTATTGACGAATATTTATATGAGCCCAGTGTCGAATATTTTGATAAAATTGAGGGGCAAGTATTTATATCTGGACATACGCATATTCAGCAACTTAGGCAATTTGGCAATAAAACATATTGTAATCCAGGGTCTGTTGGAATGCCAAGGGATGATAATCCCCAATCGGCTTATGCAACAATTGAAAATGGTATTTTTACCCTTCACCGGGTTGAGTATGATATTGATAAAGTTGGCGAGTTAATGGATAAAGCAGGGTTTAATAGCTATTATTATGGTGGTCTAAAAACTGGATCAAGAAATCTTCGTAAACCTTAAAGTAAAAAGAACGAAATGTTTGAATGGGAAAAATTAGGTAGAATTTATAATCCTCATGATTTTGAGGAAAGGCCTGAATGGATGTTTGAATTTGCTCAGGCACCAAGTGTATTAATTTTCGATGAAATTGTTAGAGTTTTTTTTGGATCAAGGCCTAAACGAGATGCTAATGGACAGTATGTAACCTATTCTACCTTTATTGACCTCGATAGGAAGAACTTATTCAACATTATCAACATTGCCAAGGAACCAATATTAAAGTTGGGAAATTGTGGCTGTTTTGATGAGTTTGGAACCTATCCACTCTCAGTTATTCGAAAAAATGATGAAGTCTGGGCTTATTATGCTGGTTGGACGAGATGCGAATCGGTGCCATTTAATGTAGGGATAGGATATGCAATTAGTACAGATAATGGATTAACCTTTCAAAAACCTGGGGAGGGGCCAATTTTGCCTTATAGTTTAGACGAGCCTTTCACTTTAAGTGGGCCAAAAATCCGAAAATTCGGAGAAACATATTACCTTTTTTATATTGCAGGGAAGGAATGGATTAAGGTTAATGGAAAGCCTGAAATAAGCCATAAGATTAGAATGGCTTATTCTGACGATGGGATTAAGTGGAATAAATTAAACAAGGATATTATTCCAAATGGATGGGATGAGGCTGAATCCCAAGCAAGTCCAGATGTGTTTTTTGCCAACGGAAAGTATCATATGTTTTTTTGTGGCTGGGTACCGGCTAATTTTAGGGTAACTCGAACCAGAATTATTGGATATGCCTATTCTGAGGATTTAATTCATTGGACCCGTGATGACTCGAAAGTTGGGATTCATTTATCAACAGAAGGATGGGATTCAGAGATGTTGGCATATCCACATGTGTTTGAATTGGATGGGAATACTTATATGATGTATATTGGAAATGAGGTAGGTAGGTATGGATTTGGTTTGGCGAAGTTAAAAGGTAGTTTATAATAATGAATTGGAAAAAGCTGGGAAAGATTTTTGACCCGTGCGATCATGTTTGGAAAGATGATTTTATTGGATTCGCACAATCACCTCAAACGTTAGTTTTTGGTGATTTTGTGAGGGTATATTTTTCCATTAGAAAAAATGATGGTTGTGGAAAATTTATCAGTCATATTCAATATGTAGATTTTGAGTTGGATATGAAAACCATTAGAAAGGTGTCTGATCATCCTGTTTTTGGTCCAGGCAAACTTGGCTGTTTTGATGAACATGGTGTTTTTCCGATGAATGTTTTGAGGGTAGGGGATAAGATATTCGGGTATACAAATGGATGGACCCGAAGGGTTTCAGTATCTGTAGAAACAGGAATAGGTTTTGCCATTAGTCACGATCAGGGAGAAACATTTGAACGAATTGGGGATGGACCAATAATGTCGGCAACAACCCGGGAACCTGTTTTGGTTGGTGATGCTTTTGTTCAGCAGTATGATGGATTGTTTCATATGTGGTATTTGTTTGGATTAGGTTGGAAGAAATATTCAGATGCACCCCCAGACAGGATATATAAAATTGCACATGCTACTTCCATCGATGGCATTAACTGGCAGAAAGAGGAAGCAATACAAATTATATCTGATAAGCTCAATCAAGATGAGTGTCAAGCATTGCCTACGGTGATTTTCCACAATAATATTTATCATATGTACTTCTGTTACAGAAGTGCTTTTGACTTTCGAAAAAATAAAAGTAACGGTTACCGCATAGGATACGCTTATTCAAGTGATCTTAAAACATGGAAGAGAGCTGATAATCTTGCGGGAATTACAGTTTCCGAAAATGATTGGGATTCAGATATGCAATGTTATCCTCATATTTTTAAATTGAAAAACAAGGTGTACTTACTTTACAATGGTAATGAGTTTGGTAAAAATGGATTTGGTATCGCTGAATTAGTCGAAAGTTAATGTGGAAGGAATGAAAGAGATCAAATGAGAGTCAATATATTTTAACCAATTAATAACTAATAAAATATATTTAACCAATATGATAAAACGTGATTTAAACAAAGAATTTCAGGATAATGAAGGTCGTAAATACACATATGGCTTTGATTTGGATGTGATGCATCCATACATGATTAAATCTTTCAAACCATTTTTTAAGAAGGGTAACTTCCTCGAAATGGGTAGTTTTCAAGGTAATTTCACAAAAAGATTTTTAGATTATTTTGATGACATAACCTGTTTAGAAGCTTCAGATGAGGCCATCAAAGTTGCAAAAGAATTAATTGGTGACAAGGTTAAATACGTCCATGGAATGTTTGAAGAAGTGACACTCCCAACAAAATACGAAAATATTGTTTTAACACATGTTTTAGAGCACATTACAGACCCAGTTGCTGTGTTAAAGAAAATCAACGATGAATGGTTATCTGATACTGGCAGATTATTTTTGGTTTGTCCGAATGCTAATGCACCTTCAAGACAAATTGCTGTTAAAATGGGATTAATTACTCACAATAGTGCTGTAACACCAGCAGAAAAAGAACATGGCCATCAGATTACTTATACACTGGATACTTTGGAAAGAGATGCTCGTTTAGCAGGATTGAACATCGTACATAGATCTGGTGTTTTTTTTAAAGCATTGGCTAACTTTCAATGGGATCAATTGTTAAATACTGAAATAATTTCTAAAGAATATTTAGATGGATGTTATAAATTAGGTCAACAATATCCTGATTTATGTTCAAGTATATTTTTAATGTGTGAAAAAGGTAAATAAATGATTCAACCGTTATTATCTGTTTGTATTATTACTTATAATCATGATAAATATATACGAGATGCAATAGAAGGTGTTTTAATGCAAAAAGTAAATTTCGATTATGAAATTATAATTGCAGATGATTTCTCTACAGATGACACCAGAAAAATAGTACTAGGTTATTCTGAAAAATATCCGAATATTTTCAAGCTAATTTTTCAAAATAAAAATGTTGGAGCAGCTCAAAACTGGCTAGATTTGATTTCTTTTCCAAAATCTAAATATATAGCATATTTCGAGGGAGATGATTATTGGACGGACCCATTAAAACTTCAAAAGCAATTCGATTTTTTAGAGAAAAATAGTAGTTTTTCTTGTTGTTTTCACGATGTTAAAATATTACAAGCCCATAAAGAAGATTTCTTCAAATATGAATCTCCTCTATGCAATGAGTTGTCTTTTTCACAAGTATTAAAAAAACATTATATCCCATCTTCAAGTTTAGTTTTCAGGAATTATAAATGGCTAAAGAAAATGCCATATTTTTTTAAACATTCAATTTCTGGAGATATTCCACTAGAATTGCTCTTAGCAAAGGAAGGTAAAATTAAATATATGAATGAAGTGATGTCTTGCTACAGGAGAAATTTAGGGAGTGTTACCCAAAGTAATAGAACTGCTACGGAGATTTTAAACGGGTATGTATGGATGTATACACAGTTATCGAAACATGTACCAGTTAAATATGCTTTAATTGTTTACTTGAAAGCAGTGAAATGTAAATTGCAGTTTTATAAATATAAATTTATAAATATTTTCCTCACATAATTCAACAAAATATTTTCATTTCTATAATTGGGATTTGTAGATTTTGAGTATCAATATGCTGCATTCATGCGATATTATTATATGTAAAAAAATGACATTTTGTAGCCATTCAAAATCACGCAAGCATGTTATTAGCTTGGTGCTTATTTTTTTTATTATATATGATATTAGTTTTAGTTTTTTACCCTACCTTACGTCAGGTCGGATTGCTGTTCTTTTTTTATTGATCACTAATTTTAACACAACATCTTTAGATAAAATCTTCTATTGGGGTTTTGCAACATTTGGGCTTGCACTTTTTTATGCCTTGTTTCAGAGTATTTATAGTTGTGATTTGACACAAGTTTCACGATTATTTTGGTTTATTATCTATGGATGGATCTTGCCTTGCGTCGTGTCGTTTTATTTAGAAAAAGCAGAGTATTTATACCGCTTACTTTTTTTTGCAGTTACGTTACAGGCAATAATTGTATTTGTAATGTTTTTTAATATTGAATTTCGTTTTCATATATTGGACATATTAGAAGTCGATTCAAATATTAACCCATATGAAAATTTTCAGAGATCATTTGGATTTACTTCTTTAACGGGCTCTGCTTTTTCAATAGTTCAGGCTGGGGGCTTTTTCTCAGGGATTTATTATTTAACCATAAGTAAATTTAATTCTATTTTAATTAAATTGTTAATTTTTTTAGGATTAATGGTTATTTTATTATCAACCGTATTAATTGGACGAACTGGGTTATTTATCTCAATATTTTTGCTTTTATTTTATATCGTATTTATATCTAATATAACACAGAAAATAATAATTTTACTTCTTTTATTTTACTTCTTTCAATTAGATATCGAGTCTAGTTTCATTTTTATTACTGAGAATGTTGAAGGTTTTAAATCTGAATGGTTTATTACTTGGATTGAGGAAGCATTTTCGACTAGAAATAATTCAACTTTAACAGAAATAAATAATATGAATGTTCCACCAATATCATTAGAAACAATTGTTGGTATGGGTTTGGTCAAGTCAGAAAATGGTTTTGGCAATGCTTCAATGAATGATTCTGGGTATATTCAGACATATTATAGTTTAGGATTAATTATATCAGTTGTGTTTTACTTAACATATTTTTGTTTAAGTTTTTTTCGATGGTTAAAAAGTAAAAGAAACCCACTTGTATTAATATTTCTAATTATTGTATTTTTAGTTGAGTATAAGGAGCCATTTATTTTTAAATATTCTTTACCTTTTTTATTAACAACTTTTTTAATTTATGAAAACAAATTGCAAGAAAGTTAAAGTTTTATTTTTTGTTCCCTCATTTAATGGAGGAGGCGCAGAAAAGGTAATGTCTCTATTAATCAATAAGTTTAATCGTGAATTATTTGAAGTAATTGTGGTTACACTTAAACAAACGGCGGTGGCTTATAACGTTTCTGCAGATAAGTTTATTGAGCTTAAGGTTAATAGAGTTTTATTCTCAATATTCGGCCTCTACAGGGTATTAAAAGATGAAAAACCTGATTTTCTATTTAGTACACTCACTTATGTAAACACATATATTGGTTTATTAGATTATATCATTAGATTCAAAACAGAACTAATTGCAAGAGAGTCTACAATTCCTTCAATTAATAGTAAGCAGAGAAGATTGGGTTTTTTATATAATCTTCTTATGCTTGTTGGGTATAGAAGATTTAGGCTAATTATATGTCAGTCTGAATCAATGAAGAGAGATTTAATGGAGAATTTTTATATTTCAAATGATAAAATTAAAATTATTAATAATCCTGTAGTTAAAGAAATACATAATCTACCATTACGTCAACAATATGATGTTCCAATTTTTGTTACTGTTGCCATGTTAAGAAAGGAAAAAGGAATTGACAGAATAATAGATGCATTAGCTTTAGTTACATGTGATTTTAAATATTTTATTGTAGGGGATGGTTGTGAGAGGGTCCTGTTGGAAAATAAAGTAAATGAGTTACAACTAACAGACAAGATTTTATTTACGGGGTTTACAAATAAACCACATCAATATTTGAATATGGCAGATGTTTATCTTCATGGTTCATATTATGAGGGCTTTCCTAATGTTGTCTTAGAAGCTGGAATTTGTGGAATACCTTCCTTAGTTTTTGACAGTATTGGAGGGACTAATGAAATCATTAAAAATGGTTTAAATGGTTTTATAGTCAATGATATTTATAGTTTTTCGAATAAATTAATTAATAAATTTTGGGTTGAATATGATAATTTTGAGATAGTTCGTCATACAAATTCACTATATAATTTAGAATTCATAACAGAAAAATATCAAAATATATTTTTAAATAAGTAATTTAATATATGTGCGGAATTGCTGGATTTTATGCATTAAAAAAAGACTTCAATACTGAAAAGGGATCTGGAATCTTGGAAGACATGTGTGATTCGATAATAAGTAGAGGACCAGATGCATTTGGATATTGGATTGACCAGAACGCATCAGTTTTTCTTGGACACAGAAGATTATCTATTTTGGAACTTTCCGATGCTGGTAAACAACCAATGACATCGATAAATAAAAAGTTTGTTATAATATTTAATGGGGAAATATATAATCATCTTTTAATAAGAAAAGAAATAGAAAAGCAAGTTGGAACGGTAAATTGGAAAGGCTTATCAGATACCGAAACTATACTGGCTGGATTTGAACTTTGGGGCGTTGAAAATACCATTCGAAAATTAATAGGAATGTTTGCATTTGCCGTTTGGAATACGGAGGAAAGATCATTCACTTTAGGTAGAGATAGAGTCGGTGAAAAGCCTTTATATTATGGGTGGCTTTATGATAATGAGAATGGCAAAATTTTGGTTTTCGGTTCTCAACTTAAATCAATTCGTAAACATCCTGCATTCATTTCGGAAATTGATAGAGATGCACTAAGTTTATATTTTAGGCATAATTATATACCCGCACCGTATTCTATTTATAAGGGAATAAACAAATTAGAGCCAGGAACTCTATTTGTTGTCTCGGATTCAAATGTAGATGGTAAAATAGTTAAGTATTGGTCAGCTGAAAGTGTTGTAAAGGTTGGGGTTCTAAATCCATTCGAAGGAACTTTGGGTGATGCTGTTACTGAGTTAGATGCTTTGCTGAACAATGCAGTTAAATTACAGATGATTTCTGATGTACCCGTAGGCGCGTTTTTATCAGGCGGGGTCGATTCTTCTACTGTTGTTGCACTCATGCAGTCAAATTCTTCAAGAGCAGTTAAAACATTTTCGATTGGGTTTACAGACGAAATGTACGATGAAGCGAAATACGCTAAGCAAGTGGCACATCATATTGGCACGGAACATACCGAATTGTATGTGACACCGGAACAGGCAATGATGGTAATTCACGAGCTTCCAGAAATTTATGACGAGCCATTTTCAGATTCTTCCCAAATTCCAACTTATTTGGTTTCAAAATTAGCAAAAACACAAGTTACAGTTGCTTTATCTGGTGATGCAGGAGATGAATTGTTTTGCGGATACAATAGATATACATTCACAAAAAAATTATGGAACAATCTGAATTATTTACCAATAGGGGTAAGAAGCGGTATTGCACAGATGATTTCTAGCGTATCTCCGAACAAGTGGAATAATTTATTTAATAGTTTCCGTTTTGTAAATAATCATCGATATATAGGTGATAAAATCCATAAAGCTTCAGGAATTTTAACAAGTAGAACAATAGAGGATTTATATTTAGGCCTGATTTCACATTGGAGTTCTCCATGTGACTTGGTATTAAATTCGTTGGAGCCTTCTGGGATTTATAAGTCTTACACATCACTATTTAATGTTCTAGACGACGTTCAAAAAATTATGTTTTTAGATACAGTATCATATTTACCAGATGACATTTTAGTTAAGGTTGATCGAGCGGCTATGGCAGTGTCACTAGAAACTCGTGTCCCTTTTTTAGATCACAGAGTAGTTGAATTTGCATGGAGTCTACCTCAGAAGTATAAAATGAATAATGGATTTTCAAAGCTAGTATTACGGGAAGTTTTATATAATTACGTTCCAAAAAATATGATTGAAAGACCTAAAATGGGTTTTGGAGTTCCTTTGGGAGACTGGCTTAGAGGGCCTTTAAAACCTTGGGCAGAAGATTTAATTTCTGAAGATAAAATCAGGAAAGAAGGACTATTAAACTACGATTTAATAAAAGATAAATGGGATGATCATATGAGTGGTAGAAGAAATTGGTCTTATCAGATTTGGGATGTGTTAATGTTTCAAGCTTGGTTTGAAAATCAAAAAAAGAATTAATAAATTTAACATATTTAATAAGAAAAAGTCAATAGTTATTGTTATTACCATCTACCTTAAAAAAGTGTTTGTTTTAAACATTTTTAATAAAGAATTATTGAAAAAATAACTGAAATTATCATTTTTATGAAAAAGTTATTAATAGTTTCCAATGTGGACTGGTTTCTAATTTCCCACAGGCTGGAGATAGCAGAAGAAGCTCGAAGAAATGGATTTGAGGTTTTTGTGGCGGCTGAAGATACGGGGAGATCCCAGGAAATCATAGATAAAGGAATTCAGTTCATTAATTTGCCTATTTCTCGTTCAGGTATTAATCCAATCAAAGAATTCAAAACGGTATTGAATTTTTATAAAGTTTATTTGAAAATAAAACCGGACATTATACATCATATTACTTTAAAACCAGTAATATATGGTTCAATTATTGCTAAGTTGCTGAAAGTAAAGGGTGTGATTAATGCAGTTAGTGGGTTGGGATATAATTTTACTGAAGGCCGGAAGAATGTGATTGCTAAAATCATGTTGGGGTTGATGAAATATGGTTTCAGCAATAAGATAACTGTTATTTTTCAAAATAAAGATGATTTTGAGGAATTATCTGAACTGAAAATATTGTCATCTTTAAATAATGTTTATTTTATCAAAGGATCTGGTGTTAATTTAAACCATTTTTACCCAACTAATTTACCTAGTTTTGATAAAATAAAAATAGTCCTTCCAAGTAGAATGCTCCTAGACAAAGGTATAAGAGAATTTCATGAAGCAGCTCTCTTGTTAAAGGAAAAATATTTTGATAAAATTCAATTTTTTATGGCTGGAATGGCGGATGAAAATAATAAAGCTGGTATATCGTCTAGAATACTTAAACAGTGGGATGACTTAGATTATTTCAAGTGGTTGGGGCATCAAGAAAATATTTTTAATGTTTATGACAATGCACATATAGTTGTGCTCCCTTCATACAGGGAGGGTATACCCAGGTCGCTAATTGAAGCTTGTGCAATGGGCCGAGCAATAATTACAACTGATGCAAATGGTTGTCGAGAATGTGTTGATGAAGGCGTTAATGGCCTAAAGGTGCCAATAAAAGACAATAACAGCTTAGCTCAAGCTATTGAATTTTTAGTTAATAATCCAAACAAAATAATTGAAATGGGCATTGCATCACGAGCTAAAGCAACAAATGAATTTGATATCAATTGCGTTATCAAAACTCATTTAGAAATATATAACGAGTGTGTATGATTTTTTTAACGGGTTCAACGGGTTTTATTGGATCTACACTACTTAGCTATTTTAAGTACGCGAAAATTATTCAAGCGCAACGAGGTCTCGATTTTAATCTCGATAAAGCTTTAATTGTCATAAATCTTGCTGGCAAATCCCACGATCTAAAGAAAAACTCGAATTTACAGGAATACTTAAAGGTCAACACAGAATTAACCAAAAAAGTATTTGATGCGTTTTTGGCATCAGATGCTGAGGTTTTCATTACACTGAGTTCAGTCAAAGCGGTGGCGGATGAGGTACAGGGTGATTTAACAGAGGAACAGGAGCCGAATCCCATCACCCATTATGGAAAAAGTAAATTACTGGCAGAAAAGTATATCTTATCGAAGGAAATTCCCGCAGGTAAACGCGTGTACATTTTAAGGCCCTGCATGATTCACGGTCCTGGGAATAAAGGCAATTTGAACTTGCTGTATTCGTTGGTCTCTAAACGAATCCCATGGCCAATGGGCGCCTTTGAAAACAAACGTTCGTTTTGTAGTATAGATAATTTAATGTTCATCTTTAAAGAACTCATTGAGCGTGAAGATATTCCCTCAGGGGTTTACAATGTTGCTGATGATGAGCCCCTGTCTACCAATGATCTCATTGGTGTCTTGGCAGAAACGCAGCACAGAAAACCCTTGATTTGGAATATCCCCAAACCCATCGTTCAGTTTGTGGCCAAATTGGGCAACACACTCAAACTCCCCCTCAACGAAGAACGATTGCAAAAACTTACCGGGTCTTATGTCGTCAGCAACAAAAAACTCATGAACGCCATTGGCAAACCTCTGCCTGTCTCCAGTAAAGCAGGCTTGATCAAAACATTTCAATCGTTCCAATAAACCCAATGCGTTTTTTTGATATCCTATTCTCTTTTTTCGGGCTGCTGCTGTTGAGTCCATTTATATTACTGTTGTACATCATTGGCAAATTCGATACCGGCTCACCCCTGTTTAAACAAGAACGGGTGGGCCTCAACCAACAACCCTTTCAATTGCTTAAGTTTCGTTCCATGCATGTGAACACCCAAGCCGTTGCCACCCACCTGGTGCAAGTGAGTG
>JAHEMG010000013.1:0-26584 GCA_024643755.1 Flavobacteriales bacterium
GGTGATGGAACTTTCAAAATTCTGGTTGTGCAGGGCTGTAGAATAACTCAAAGTGCCTTTGCCTCGCTGATGGAAAGAGAAAAGAACTTGTCCGCTGTCATCAAAGTCGGTGAGTGATTGGTGATTGAAATTGGATGCCGTAGCAAAATTGATTTCTAGCGGACCTAATAACCAATAGACGAGATCTATGAAGTGAGAAAACTGCGTAAAAAGCACACCACCATCGAGGTCTGCAGTACCATGCCAATGTCCTTTTTTGTAGTATCGATGGTCGCGGTTCCAATAACAAACCACTTGAACTTGATAAATTTCACCGAGGGTATGGTTATCGATGAGCGATTTTATCCATTGCGATGGGGGTGAGAAGCGATTTTGCATCACACAGAAAATCTGTTTGTTGCGTTTTTGCGCCTCTTCAATCATGGCGTCGCAATCCTCTGTAGAAAGGGCCATGGGTTTTTCTACAACCACATGTCGGCCCATCTTCAATGCTTGTATGGCATGTTGGCTATGATATCCGTTAGGGGTAGCGATACAAACCACATCGATATTGCCATGGTGCATTAGCATTTCTTCCACGCTCTCGTAAAGCGGTAGGTCTTCGGAAATATTGAGTTCCTCCCGTGTCTTTACGTCTGTAATCGCAACGAGTTGGGCCTTTGGATTGTTGGCAATCATATGTGCATGCCTACTGCCGATATGGCCGGCTCCCACGACGGCAAAATGGATTTTTTGGGATGTGTTGGTCATGCGTAACGGCAAAAATGCACAAGTTTTTGGAGAAATTGCTGTCGTTCGTTAAAACGCGGAGAAAAAGGTTTGGTAATGTGGATGTAACCGCCAAAATTTGCGGTTGTATGACGAACGAAAAGGTATTGGTGATTGGTTCTTGCGGACAGTTGGGTACGGAGTTGGTAGAGGCATTGCGCGGTATTTACGGAGATTCCAATGTGATCGCGAGTGATGTGAAGAAATCGGACAGTCCTGTTTTTGACGGCGGACCGTTTGAAACACTCGATGTATTGGACGTATCCAAGATGTCTGAGATCATTCAGAAATACAAACCTACCCAGGTATATCATTTGGCTGCGTTGTTAAGCGCAACGGCTGAGAAAAATCCCGAGTTTGGTTGGAAGCTCAACATGGAGGGGTTGTTTCACGTTTTAAACGCAGCGCGCGATACGGGCATCATCAAGAAAGTATACTGGCCTAGTAGCATTGCGGCTTTCGGACCAAATACAGAGCGATTTGGCACACCTCAATACGGTACCATGGATCCAACCACGATTTATGGAATTAGCAAGTTGGCGGGTGAGTTGTATGCGCAATATTACTTTAATCGTTGGGGTATTGATACGCGTTCATTGCGTTATCCTGGTTTGATTGGGTATAAAAGTGCACCGGGTGGTGGAACCACAGATTATGCGGTATCGATTTACCACGATGCATTGCAAACGGGTAAACACACTTGTTTTTTGGGTGAGGGCACCACTTTGCCTATGTTGTATATGCCAGATGCATTGAAGGCCACGTTGGATATTATGCACGCGCCTGCTGAGCAGATTAAAATTCGCACAAGCTATAATTTGGCTGGGATGAGTTTTGCTCCCGAGGAAATTGCTGCGTCAATTGCCAAGTTTGTTCCTGGATTTGAAATTTCGTACGAGCCAGATTACAGACAAGCAATCGCGAATAGTTGGCCCGCGGTTATTGATGATTCTGAAGCCAGACAGGACTGGGGTTGGAAGCCAGATTTTGATTTGGACAAGATGACTGAAGACATGCTGAAGAATTTGCGACTTCAGTATGCCCAGAAGGGTTAATTGTACAACGCTTTAGGCATTAATCGGTGAGTGTAGCATAGCCTAGGGCTTTGCCTATCATTGCCGTTGTGGTAGCACGTTCTACCAGAACATTGACCAAATCTCCGATTTTGTATTCTTCGCATGGGAAGATGGTGACTGAATTTTGGTCGCTTCTGCCTTTCCAATCGAGGGTACTTTTCTTTGAATGGCCTTCGATGAGCACAGTGACTACTTTTCCAATGTATGATTCGTTTTTGGCTTTTGATTTGGCGTTTTGGAGGGCGATGATTTCGCTCAAACGGCGTGATTTTACACTTTCTGGCACGTCATCCACGAGTTTCTTGGCAGCGGGGGTGCCTGGACGTTCGGAGTACACATACATGTAGGAGAATTCAAACTCCGCCCAATCGATGAGACTCAGTGTATCTTGGTGTTCTTCTTCTGTTTCAGTGCAGAATCCTGCGATGATGTCACATGAAATGCCACAATCTGGGATGATATTTCGAATCATGCGAATTTTATCCATGTACCATTCACGGGTATAGTTTCTAGACATGATGTCGAGTACCCTTGAATTGCCGCTTTGAGCAGGCAGGTGGATGTAGTTACACAGATTTTTATATTTGGCCATGGTGTGAACCACTTTTTCATTGATATCCCGCGGGTGGCTGGTACTGTAGCGAATGCGCATATGCGGCACTGCGGTGGCACACATTTCTAGGAGGTCGGCAAAATCCACTGAACTAACTTGTTCGTCTTGGGTGAGTTTTTTGAATTCTTTTTTTGGCCCACCGCCAAACCACAGGTAGGAATTGACATTCTGTCCGAGCAGGGTAATTTCTTTGTATCCAGCGTTGGACAATTCCATCACTTCTCTTACGATACTTTGGGGGTCGCGTGAGCGTTCTCTGCCTCGTGTAAATGGCACAACACAAAAGCTGCACATGTTGTCGCAACCGCGCATAATAGAGACAAAGGCGGTTACGCCATTTGAGTTTAATCTTACGGGACTGAGGTCGCCATAGGTTTCTTCTCTGCTTAGGAGCACATTGATGGCACGTCCTCCTTCATCAACTTCGGCTACGAGTTTTGGAAGATCTCTATAGCTATCAGGTCCGGCCACTACGTCAACCAATTTTTCCTCTTCCAGTAATTTTTCTTTGAGTCTTTCGGCCATACAGCCAAGTACTCCGATGATGAGTTCTTTGTTGTGTTTTTTGTTGCCGCGCAGGTGTTTTAGGCGTTCACGAATGCGTTGTTCGGCATTATCACGGATGGCGCAGGTATTGAGGAAAATGACATCTGCATCCAATTCGTCGGTGGTAGAAGCAAATCCATGTTCACCCATAATGGAGGCGATGATTTCGCTATCGCTGAAATTCATGGCGCAACCATAGCTTTCGATATAGAGCTTTCTGTGGGCTGTGGCGGTGGGTGGGATTGTGACTTCTGACATATTGTATCTACAAAAATACGGGCTTTTTTGTTTCTTTGCAGTGAATGAGACATTTCAACACCTTGATTTTGATTGCCTTTATGGCTTTTGTGGGTAGGGTATCGGGCCAGACCAAGGAATCTGACAAAGGACAGTTTTCTGGGAATCTGCTGATGAACTATCAGAAATATCTACGCGATGACAGCATTGGTGCGAACACCAAGGTATACAAAGAAAACACCGCAAGTGCGGATGCGTGGTTGTTTATGCAATACCGCATCAATGGATATTCGTTTATTGTTCGTTACGATGCATTCAACAATTCACCTTTGTTGGATCCTCAAAGTGCCTATACCGATCATGGTATTGGATTTTGGCAGGTAAATAAGCGCATTGACAAACTGGATCTTACGATGGGATCTTTTTATGATCAATTTGGTACGGGTATTTTGTTTCGCAGTTATGAGCAGCGACAAATTGGTATTGACTATGCGATGCAGGGTATGCGTTTGAAATACAACATCAACGATCGCTGGGCGGTGAAGGGATTTGCGGGTAATCAGAAAGGAAACATCAAGAATCGCTTTGGTTTTGCCAAACAGGTGATCAGCGGTATGAATATTGAAGGGAATATTCCCGTAGGTAAAATGAGCAAATTCGGGGATTTGATTGTAGGTGCATCGGCCATCAACCGGAGTTTGGATCGCGAGACCATGGATCGATTGGTTGGAACCATCAATACATATGATTTGGCAGAACGATTTTACCCCAAGTACAACATGTACGGGTTTAATGGGTATTTTGGTTATACCAAAGGAAATTTTGGATGGAATGTTGAAGCAAACGTAAAGACACCGGAAGCCATTTTGGGCATGAATAATCGCTTCAAATTATCGGGTGGAAATGTACTCTACACTTCACTGAGTTGGGGAAAAGGTGGCTGGCGTTTGGGTAAGCAAAAGGCATCGATTGGGGTGAATGTGCAGGCCAGACACGTGGATAATTTTGCTTTTCGTACAGCGCCTACGGAGACTTTGTTGAATGGATTGGTGAGTTATTTGCCTTCCATGACCCGTCAGAATACCTATCGTTTGTTGAGTCGTTACAATGCGCCGGGACAAGAATTGGGCGAAGATGGTATTCAGGGAGAGGTTGAATTTAAACCAAGAAAGGGTACGCAGATTTTCTTCAATTCGAGTTATGTGCAGACGTTGGCAAGCAATGGTAAATTAAATACCGCTACGGGTGCGATGGAGGCAGAGAAATTGTTCAGCGAGCAGTATTTGGAAGTGGTTCAGAAATTGGGCAAGCACGACAAGTTGAAATTGGGGGTGCAGCGAATACACTACAACCAAACGCGATATGAAAACGAACCTGAATATGTTCCGGTTAAAACCATCACTCCATTTGGAGAGTGGTTGCATACCATGGAGCATGGCAGGAGTTTGCGTGTGGAATGGCAGTATTTGAGCACCAAAAACGACCAAGGTTCGTTTGCCAATTTGATGATAGAATATTGGGCAACCAAGCAGTTGAGCATTGCCTTGGGCGATATGGTGAATGTGGATCCCCATCGATATGAGCGGATGATTATCGCAAACAAGGTATTACATTATCCCACAGTATTTGTGGGTTACACAGAAAAGAACACCGTGTTTACCTTGGCCTATTTGAAACAGCAACAAGGGGTGAATTGCTCGGGGGGTATTTGCAGGGAAGAGCCCGCTTTCAGTGGTATTCGTTTTACTGTAAGCAGTAACTTTTAATTGATTCTGCTCGCTAATTTGGGGTTGATCAAAGATCCCAAACGCGGGTGCGCCGTTCTTGGCTATAATTTTTGATGTTCATCCAAAACGCCGCCACCAAGTAAATGATGATGGGAGACCCAAGGGTGAAGAAGCTGGCGTAAACGAATGACATGCGAACACTTTTCACAGAGATACCCATCCATTCTCCCAATTGACTACAAACGCCAAACAAAGATTTTTCCAATGCGTACTTAATGAATTTCATGTTGTATCAAATATACGATGTAACAAAGGAATCCAAAGAATGTTTATGGCAGACTGCTGTAAAACTCTTGTAAATAATGTGTTGCCTCTGGCGTTAGCTGTCCGTTTGTTTGGTAATGCGTAATGGTTTCGGTTTCGAAGTGGGGGTAAGAAGGTGATGCGTTGTTGGTTTTGGGCAGTGATTTGGCCTGAATCAACATCAAATGCGGTTTTTTGGTTTCAGTTGCGCGGATGTAGGTGAGTTTTAAGAGCTCAAATTGGGCAAACTGTAGGGTTGACAGTAGCCATGTTGGATCTACAACCGGGTATAAAATGTAGAGATATCCCTGCGTAATGAGTATTTCATGGCAGGCGAGTAAAAGGTTATTCAGGTTAAGGGTGTCTGAATGTCGGGCAATTCGTCTTGTCTCGTCGGATGAAGGCAACTGATGCTCAAAAAAGGGTGGGTTGCAAACAATGGCATCAAACGGTTCCTTTGGTGAAAATGAGAGGATGTTGGCCAGGTCTATGCGAATTTGGTTATTGAAGGGACTGTTAATGACGTTTTGTAGGGCTTGTTCTACAGAGGCCTCATGAATATCGATTCCCACAAAATGGAGGTGGGGGTGTTTTTGTGCAAGCATCAAACAAAGTAGGCCGGTTCCTGTGCCTACATCGAGGACATTTTTGAGGGGCTGAGATTTGTTTTCAAGGGTTTGTGGTAAGTCAATCATCGACCCAAAAAGGCATGCATCTGAGGTCACGGGCAGCGCCACTTTGTCGTGGGCGATCGTGAATTGCTTCATGGCGAAGGGTTTTCGCACTTTGCTCATGGATTGGGGAAAATATCTGGGATATTAACGGAAGATGGCGACTGGAAAAACTGCCATTGTTGTTGGGTGAGTGCTAGAACGTGGTCGCAATAATTGAGCGATAGTTGAAGATCGTGACTGCTATACACAATGATTTTGGATTCGCTTTTGGCCAGAACCTTGAGTAACTCCAAAAAATGAATGCGTGATGGATAATCCAAAAAGGCCAGGGGTTCATCGAGAAGAATGACTGCGCTATCTTGGGCAAGGCAGCGGGCGAGCATGACTTTTTGTTTCACGCCGTCGCTGAGCGAGCCAAAGTTTGCATTTGCAACGGGGGTGATACCTGTTTTTTGCATGGCATCAACCACCGCTTTTTCATCATCGGTGCTGGGGTTTCTCCATCCGTTGAGGAATCGCTGTCGGCCGGAAACAACCACATCATACACAGACATTTGGTCGATGCTTGGCGGGGTTGCGAGCAGAATGCTGGTGAGGGAGGCCCTTCGTTCTGCGGGGGTTTGGTGGATATCCGATTGATTAACGAGTACGTTACCTGCTTTGGTCGGTTGCAATCCACAGAGGGTTTTTAGTAGTACGGATTTTCCGATTCCATTGGGACCGATGAGTAAAATCAGACTACCCGGGGATAGGTCCAAATTGATATTTTCATGCAGCAGCAGGTTGCTTTTGGGGAATCCGGTGGAAAGGTTCTTAAGCGCTAGCATGATTTACTGCCACAAAAATGCGAATTTCGGAGGGTGAATTTACAGTTAGTGTTGGCAACGGACGAGAATATTTCATCGATACAATCGATGGCGGAGGTTATTTGGCGCGACCATTACCCCGAAATCATTGGAATGGAGCAGGTGAATTATATGCTGGCTCGGTTTTATTCTACTGAGGCGATGTTGCAGCAGATGGCGGAAGGACAGCGGTTTTATCGGGTGATGGTTGACGGTGAGCCCCAGGGTTTCGTGGCCATTGAGCAGCGCGGTGAGGGGGATTATTTTTTGAATAAGCTGTATATCGACACCCGACAGCAGCGAAGCGGTATAGGGCAGGCAATTTGGCAGGAGTTGATGATCATGATTACAGATTTGCGTACGATGCGCTTACAAGTAAATCGCCAGAATTACAAAGCCATCAATTTTTACTTTAAATTGGGTTTCGTGATTGAGCGCGTGGCGGATTTTGACATTGGGGATGGGTATTTCATGAATGATTTTGTCATGATTTACCAAAGTGCTGGTCACTAGTTTTTTCCTTTGGGGATGTTAGGGGGATTGGTGGCAGTTCAACTACCTTTGCGGGGTGTTAGCACTGAACGATTTTTCCTTTGAATTTGCGGGTCGATATCTGTTTAAAAATGCCTCTTGGCACATTAAACCCAACGAAAAAATTGGGTTGGTGGGATTGAATGGTACCGGAAAATCTACCTTGTTGCGTTTGATTTCGGGTGATTACGAATTGCGCGAAGGCACTTTGTCAAAGCCCTCTGATTTACGCATTGGATTTTTGAATCAGGATTTGTTGAGTATGGACATTGGTGATTGCGTTCGTGATGTGGTCTTGAGTGGCCGAGATGATTTGGTGTATTTGGAGCAAGAGATCAATCGTTTGATTGAAAAAATTGAAGTTGAGTACGACGATGTTACGATGCAGCGATTGGCGGATGCGCAGGAGCGATTTGGTGCATTGGGCGGTTATGAATGGCATGCCGAGGGCGATAAGATTTTGGAGGGTTTGGGATTTCCTACTAGCAGTTTAACACGCTCGTTGCGTGAATTTTCTGGGGGATGGCGTATGCGTGCTATGCTGGGTAAATTGTTGTTACAGGCACCGGATTTGTTGTTGTTGGATGAGCCAACGAACCACTTGGATTTACCTACGATTCAGTGGTTGGAGGACTATTTATCGAATTATGAGGGTACCTATGTTATTGTATCACACGATCCCTATTTCTTGGATCGCACGGTGAATCGGATTGCGGAGGTGGCCCATCAGCAGGTATTTCATTACAAAGGAAATTACAACGAGTTTTTGGAGCAGAAAGAGGAGCGTGATGCCCTGATGATGCGCAAATACGAAAACCAACAAGATTTCATCAGACAGCAGATGAAGTTTATCTCGCGCTTTCGTGCAAAGGCCAGCAAGGCCACTGCGGTGCAAAGTAGGGTGAAGATGTTGGATAAAATAGAAAAGATTGAAGTGCGGCAGGATGAAAAACGCGATTTCGACATCCGTTTTAATATTCGTGTAACCCCGGGTAAGGTCATTGCGGATTTGCGCGATGTGACCAAATCTTATGGTGATTTGGAGATTTTGAAACCATCGGTGGGACAGATACTTCGGGGCGATAAAATTGCATTGGTAGGTGCGAATGGAAAAGGTAAATCAACATTGCTGAGGATGGTGCATGGTTCAGAACCATGTGGCGGTGAAATTGAGCAGGGATGGAATGTAGAATCGGCCTTTTTTGCGCAGCATCAGTTGGAGGCGTTGGACTTAAAGAATGATTTATTGACAGAATTGGGCACGGTGAGTGCGGAATACACCGATTGGGAATTGCGTACCATTTTGGGGTGTTTTCTGTTTACCGGTGATGAGGTTTTCAAAAAAGTAAAGGTGCTTAGCGGGGGCGAAAAATCTCGTTTGGCCTTGGCAAAAACCTTGATTACACAGTCGAACTTCTTGCTGTTGGATGAGCCAACCAACCACTTGGATATGTTCAGTACTTCGGTTTTGGCGGAATCGCTGATTGATTATGCGGGCAGTTGCTTGTTTGTATCGCACGATCGAACCTTTATTAGTAAGGTTGCCAACAAGATTTGGTGGATCGAGGATGGGATACTGAGGGAATATCCAGGAACCTACGAGGAGTATAATGAGTGGTTATCGACCCGCAAAGTAGAAGATTTGCGCTTGGCGAAGTTGGATGATGGCAAAAAGAAAGTGGTTACAGTAGCTGCTGCTCAGCCAGAACCTGTCGTGGCTTCAACGACCAAATCGTATAGCAAGAACGAATTGAAGAAAGTGGAGGATGCTATGAATGCTAAGGAGGCGGAGATGCTGGCATTGGCTGAGGAGAAAACGGCTCTGGAAATCCAATTGCACGCTCCTGAGGTGGCCAGTGATTTCAACCAAGTGGCACGGATAACCGAGCAGTATGAATCGGTCAACGCTGCTCACGCGATGGCGAAAGAGGAATATGAGCGATTGTTTGAATCTTGGATGCTGATGCAAGAGTCTTGATATTGGCCCTGAATTTGCTAAGTTTGTTTCGATGAGCAAAAAATGGGTCCTTCTGGGATGTTTTTGGGTGCTGGGCCTATTGCCTTTGATGGCCACCACCGATAGTTCGATTCGTTATGCAAACGCCATTTACGAGTCTGACATTCGCACTGTTCGGGTATATCAAAAGAGCAGTGGATTCCCCTTTCCGATTTTCACTTTGGGATCAGAGGATGGATTGGTGTTGGAATTCGACCAAATTCGCAGTGAGCGGGATTTTTATCAATATACATTGATTCATTGCGATGCGACTTGGCATCCGACTGTGTTGTCTCGCACTCAAACCTTAGATGGCATGGGTTATGACAATGTAGAGAACGCAAATTTTAGTAGCGGGACGTTGATGCAATATACCCATTACAGTGTTGAACTGCCTGGGGAACAAACCAAACCGAAATTGGCAGGCAATTATTTGCTGTTGGTATATCGAAATTTCAACGAGGCGGATATTGTATTGTCGCGACGTATCATGGTGCTTCAATCGCAGGGAGCGGTGAACATCCAACTATCGCAAAGTAAGCAGGTAGAGCTTCGGAGTACCCATCAGCAGGTGAATTTTTCCTTTATTAAGAATGATGCGTATTTCATGCCCAATGCGATGCAAGATGTGAAGGCGGTGGTGTTGAGAAACGGGGAATGGATGTACGGGATTGATGATTTAAAGCCAATGTTTATTGTTGGGAACGAAATGCAATACAACCACCAATTGGGAAATCAGATGGATGGCATGAACCAATATCGGTTTTTTGATATTCGCAGTTTTCGCAGTTCAACCGCAGGGGTAAAGCAACGCTTGAACATCGCCAATCAAAAGCATGTGATTTTGGTGAACGACAAATCGCGGAGGTTTGAGCGCTATTTCAACTGGGCTGATTACAACGGCCGGGTTTTTTACGACAACAAGGATTTGCCGATGCCTTCAGGGATGGCGTTTGAAAGCGATTATTGCTTTGTGCATTTTTCTGTGCAGGCCGATGCTGAGTTAAAAGAGCCCGTGTATGTGTACGGCGAAATGAGCGATTGGCGAATTTTGGAATCGCACCGCATGTATTTCAACCCCGATGCGCGTGCCTATGAGGCCGTAATTCCGCTGAAACAGGGATACTACAACTATGTTTTTGGGGTAAAAAACGAGGAAACGGGGGTGTTGGACTTTTCGCAATTTGAAGGACAGCATAGTGAGACGGAGAACAATTACATGGTGTTGATTTATCACAGGAATCCCGCAATGGGATATGATGAATTGGTGGGATATGGATTGAAAAACACCACCTCTGTAAAGTGATTGTTTAGTGTCCGCTAGTCACCCTCAGTACCGCAGGATGGGTTAATTTTTTCCAGGCGGTTTCACTTTCAATTTGATACAAAAACAGGCCATCATAGGTATGTCCGAATTTTTCTAAGGGCAGAGATTTGAACGCCGCATACGACGGAATATGGAGTTGGTCTACCAACTTGAGGAAGGGCAATTGTTGGGGCGATGTGCGAGACAAGAAGTATCGTGGTTTTTGGGGGTTAAAAGGAAAGTGTTGCGGATAGAATTCGAATCCAAACGACCATTTTTCTGGGTGGGGTGATTGTGCGAGCCAGTAGTTGGCGATGGGTTCACCCAAAATTTCTCCTTCGGGAAGATGATTCAAGTTTTTATTAAGAAATTGGATTGCGGTTTGGGGATTGCGTTGCGGGCGTTGCAACAAGGCGCTGGTATGTCGTATTGTAAATGGAAACAACAAAAACGTCGCAAAAGCCAGGGTTACAATCCAGGTTTTCACGGTTTGTTTTTCAAATCCCAGCCACAATGGTTGTTTTTTTGTTCGTTGAACATGGGTATTAAGCCATTCTGCGATCAGCAACACGCCCCAAAAATGTTGGATGGGGTAATAGCGGTGTTGTGGGGTAAGCAGAAGCATCATCGGCAAGGAAATCGCCAGGAAGAGGCAGGGAATCCAAGCGGCTTGAAGGAAGGGGTTTAGTGACTTATGTTGTTGGTAATGGTGGCGTAAGAGCCAAATCGCGATGAAAAAATAGGTTAGATGTAACAGGGGGGTGTAGGGTTGTTCTAGGGAATAGGGGATGAATCGACCTACAAAGAATGCGGGGATATTTTGAAAAATTGAGCCAGTTTGGTGATCACCGGCTTGCATAAAAAGTTGTGATTTTAGGTCGCTCCAATTGGGTTGCACGCTCAACCAAAACAAGGCGAAGGGCAGGAGCGTTCCAAGCAACAGCAGCACGCGTTTCAGTAGCGATTTTGATTGGTTTGGGGTAATCATGAACCAGGCGAGAATCAGGGCCATGGCGATTAGGGGCCAGGTGTAGAGGTGTGCGATGCCAAGACTGCCGAGGATTAATCCAAGGAAGGCGAAGTTGCCGGGTGAGGGGGAATTTTTAGCATGGTGCCAAGTGAAAATGAGTAGTGAAAACAGCAGCAGAATGAGTGTTTCCACGCGCAAACTTCGGGCGATTTCGCCAGTGGATTTATCGAACAGAAAAATGGCAGTTAGCAGCAGGGCCCATCGCTGTGGGTGTGAAATCGATCTGAGTACATTTGTTAAAAGGAAACGATGCAGCAGCAGGATGGTTAATAGGTGGAAAAGTAGAAAAGGCAGCCGAATGATCCACGGTGATTTTCCGAAAAACAACCACAAGCAGTGCCAAGCTTCAATGAGTGGCGGGTAGCTGAGGAAGTGGAATTCTGCGCCGGGGTTGGGCCAAAGTGGGGAACGGAATAGGTGGGTGTGGTGCCAAACAAATGCGGGATCGAGGTTTTGGATCTCGTCGTTCCAAGCAATGGGCAATCGGTCTAAATTGATTAATCCCAACAGGGCTACTGCGGCCAAAAGTAGGTAAAACGCGTATTTCTTGGTGACAGACGGAGCGATTATAGATTGTCTGTTAGCACTCACCGGGCGAGGTTTTAAGGAAGGGATTTGGGTTATTCGAAGCGGATGAGGACAAAATTTTTGTCTACGGCTTGTCCTTTGGTCACATGTACCGAAGCGATTGTCCCTGCTGTGGGTGATTTGATGGCATTTTCCATCTTCATGGCTTCGAGGGTGAGTATTTTTTCGCCCATCGCAACGGTTTGTCCTACCGAAACCAAGACATCGAGCACTAGGCCTGGCATGGGGGCTTTGACTTCTGAAATTTTCGGCACGAGGGCATTTTCTAATCCCATTGATTTGAGGAGTTCATCCATGGGCTCGGTAATTTTCGCGGTATATTTCTGGTTGTTGTAGAGGATGGTAACGGTTTTGGCGCTACGATCTACAGACAGGCATCGAACTTGGATGGTTTGGTTGTTGGTTTGCAGCAACAGGGTTTGGTTGCCTTGGGGGAACAGGGTTGCCGCTTCTTGGCCATTGGCTACCCACTGGTTGTTTTCTTTGGCGAATTCAACGGTTTGATTTTGAACTTGTACCTTCATGGTTAAACGTTTCGGTCGATGACAAAGTTGACCAGGTGTTGGAGGGTTTGTTTATGTTCTTTGTTGGCTGGGATCGACTCCAAGATTTCAAAGGCGCGATCGCGGAATTCGTTCATTTTGATGCGGGCGTAGGACATCCCACCGTGAACGGTAATAAATTCCACAACGTCGGCTATTTTTTGTTTTTCATTTACATCGCTTCGCATCAACTTCTTGATTTTTTTGACGTCGCTAGGCGATGCTTTTGAGAAGGCGTAGATGATGGGAAGGGTCAGTTTTTTCTCTTTGATATCGAGTCCGGCGGGTTTTCCGGATTTGTTGTCACCGAAGTCGAATAGATCGTCGCGAATTTGAAATGCCAAACCGATGGCTTCACCAAATTGGCGCATTTTCTTTTGGATTTCTGTGTCTTGGGTGGTGGAGGCGGCGCCAATTTCACAGCACGAGGCGATGAGGGAGGCGGTTTTTTGTTTGATGATTTGAAAGTACACCTCTTCGGTGGCATTCATGAATCGGGCTCTTTCGAGTTGCAGCAGTTCACCTTCACTCATGTCGCGCACCGCATTGGAGACAATTTCAAGCATATCGAAATCGCGGTGTTCCACGGCCAGTAGCAGTCCTCTCGAAAGCAGGTAATCACCGACTAAAACGGCAATTTTGTTTTTCCAGAGGGCATTGATGGAGAAGAAACCTCGGCGTTGAAAGCTATCATCCACTACATCGTCATGCACGAGGGTAGCGGTGTGAAGGAGTTCTACGAGTGAGGCGCCTCTGTAGGTTCTGATATTGATATCGCCAAAGAGTTTGGCAGAATACATCACGAAAAGGGGGCGGATTTGCTTGCCTTTTCGCTTAACGATGTAGGTCATGATGGTATCGAGCAGCGGCACACGTGTTTTCATGCTCTGTTTGAACATGACTTCGAAGGCTGTGAGCTCTTTCTCGATGGGTTTTTTGATGGCGTCTAACGAAAGACTCATGACTGAACGCGAAGGTAATATTTTAATTGGGTGTAATGAAAATTTGGTGGTAATTTGCTGATATGAAACAGCGATTGGCATTGGCGATGGTGGTTTTGACCTTGGGTGGGTGTGGAATTTTGGGTCAGGGTAAGCAAGATATGAAAGAAAAACAGGGAATAGGCACCGTTTCGGGTGGTTTGGCGATGGACATTGTTGATCGGGTTGATAGTGAATTATGGCGTTTACATCCAGCGTTGAGCTATTTGAAAAGTGAAATTGGGACGATGGCTTTGGCTCAGGGGGTTTACGCTGGGGGCGATAGCACTGTGAAAGCAGATGCGGCGAGTTTTTGGCAGGAGATTGAATCGGAGTATATGTCTTATGAGCCCAATGTGGGTGTGATTCGGTCATTGGATTCTGTATTGCGTGCGCAGCAGGCGATGATGACAGGAAAGCCGTTGCGGATGGATGTGTTGATGGTGGGAGGAAACTGGTGTTCTGATACGCGGATGGGGTTACCTCGTTTGTGTAAGGTATTGGATATATTGATGGCGAGTACTGAGGGCAATGTGGTAAGAAGTCGTGAGGAATTGGAATATGCGGGAATTGTGATTCGGTTGGATTACAGGCGTGTGAATCGCGACAAAAAACTCATCGACGGTGCTTTGGCAGGGGAGTTGTTTTTTGGACAGAAGTCGGTGTTGATTGGTCGGGTTCCCGAGGTTTGCATTGCGCATACTTGGAAGCAAGGTACAGTATCGGGCGGTAATCCAGCGGTTGATTTTGCTGCGGAGCCGGTGTTTATTGGCAGCATAGTAGAGACACCCCAAGTGAGTTGGGAAGCGGATTTGCTGGGGATACTGAAGAGATAATTTCGATTTACCGGAAAATCAAGGGCACTTCTGATTTTGTGATGGTTTTACCTTGCCACAGTGTGTTGAAGTGGTCTAGGGTGGGTTGTGTTCGCTGGTGAAAGTTCCGTGCTTTTATATATAGGGTGATAACCAGTGCTATAATGGTGGTAAGCAGTAGGCTTGCAGCGATGGTTTTGGGGTAGAGGGCATGGAACAGCCACAGATGATGGATGTAGAAGGCGGTGCAGGCGAGGATTAGGAGAGCGAAGAGCAGGAAAATTCTGCGGTGTTGCCAAGCGCCTAGTTGCAATAGGATATAAATTTCGTTTTCAGAGCCCCGAATTTCGCCGGTACAAAAATTGACGATGGGTTTTTCTTGGGCGATAGATTCTAGGGTGAAATCTTGTTGGGATACTTCGCCAAAAAATATCATTTGTTGTCCTTCGGTTTTTTGAAAATCCTCATCGGTAAGAAAGGTTTGTTTGATGAGCGCGGCGGAAACTTCAGCGCGATTCAGGGATGTTTGAATGAAGGCAGTTTTGAACGGGTAAAGAAACATGATGGGGAAATTTCGGCTTTGAAGTTGCGTATTTTGCTTTACAAAGTAACATAATTTTACGGGGAGGATGGTGAGGTGGGGGTTTTGTTGAACAGTCTTTGTGGTTTGTTGCGGAGTGTCCAAAAAAATACATTTTGTAATCGCCTCATAGTCAATGTAATACGCGTAAACCCTTGCTGCTGTTGGGCTTGCGTTTTTTCAACATCCTAAACCCCAATTTTACAAGGGTTTTGGTGATTTATGTGGAAAACCCAATTGTGATTGGTGTTGTGTAAGGGATAGATTTGCTATTCACAAGAAACATTAATTTCATCATTTTTAACCAAACCCAATAGATTCGCAATGAGCCAGCAAACAGTAAACACGAAGGGATTGAATTTCTCCCGCATGAACACCGCCGATGGTGTTTCTCCTTACGATCAATTCAAGTACGATTATCGTACATCTGTGATTAAGAAACCAGATGGCAGTATTGTATTTGAGATGAAGAATGTTGAGGTGCCTGAAGGATGGAGTCAGGTAGCTACAGACATTTTGGCTCAGAAGTATTTCCGCAAGGCGGGTGTACCTCAGGCGGATGGCAGTTTGGGTAGTGAAACCTCCGTGAAGCAGGTGGCGCATCGTTTGGCCGACTGTTGGAAGACGTGGGGTGAGAAATATGGTTATTTCGAAACTGCGGCAGATGCTCAGGTATTTTATGATGAATTGATCTACTCATTGTTGAATCAGGAATCGGCTCCCAATTCACCACAGTGGTTCAATACCGGTTTGCATAACAGCTACGCCATTGCGGGTAAGCCACAGGGCCATTATTTCGTGGATCCTGATACGGAAAAATTGATGAAGAGTACTTCAGCTTACGAGCGTCCACAGCCCCATGCTTGTTTCATTTTGTCGGTTGACGATGATTTGGTAAACGAGGGTGGTATCATGGATTTGTGGGTTCGTGAGGCGCGTATTTTCAAATATGGTTCAGGTGTTGGTACGAACTTCAGCAAGATTCGTGGATCTGGCGAGAAGTTGAGTGGTGGTGGAACCAGTTCTGGTTTGATGAGTTTCTTGCGCATTGGTGACCGTTCAGCGGGTGCTATCAAGAGCGGTGGAACTACCCGTCGTGCTGCGAAAATGGTTTGTTTGGATTTGGATCACCCCGATGCGATGGAGTTCATTCAGTGGAAGAGCACTGAGGAGCGCAAGGTTGCAGCTTTGATTGCAGCTGGATATTCTAACGACTACGAGGGTGAGGCATATAATACGGTGAGCGGACAGAACAGTAACAACTCTGTACGTATCCCCAATAAGTTCTTCCACAAGTTGGAAAAGGGTGAAGATTGGGAGTTTATTGCTCGTTCTACTGGCGAGGTAATGAACACCAAGCCCGCGCAGGAAGTTTGGGATGCTATTGGCGACGCTGCATGGGCTTGTGCCGATCCTGGCGTACAATACGATGATACCATCAACGAATGGCATACTTGTCCTGAGGGAGGTCGAATCAACGCATCTAACCCCTGTTCAGAGTACATGTTCTTGGATAACACGGCTTGTAATTTGGCCTCTTTGAACTTGCGTAAGTTTTTCCATGAGGACAGCAAAACGTTTGACATGGAAAAATTCGAATACAGTGCACGTTTGTGGACTACGGTATTGGAAATTTCTGTGTTGATGGCTCAGTTCCCATCAAAAGAGGTGGCACAATTGAGTTATGATTACCGCACATTGGGATTGGGTTATGCCAACTTGGGTTCAGTATTGATGAGCGCCGGTATTCCTTATGATTCATCAGAGGCTACTGCGATTTGTGGTGCGATCACTGCGATTTTGACTGGAACTGCTTATGCTACCTCTGCTGAGATGGCTGCGGTGAAAGGTCCATTCCGCATGTACGAAAAGAACAAAAAGCACATGTTGCGTGTAATTCGCAACCACCGTTACGCGGCATACAACACACCATTGGCGTTCGAAGGATTGGGTATTAAGCCCGTTTGTTTGGATGAGAAACATTGCCCAGACTACCTTTTGAAATCGGCTTGTAACGCTTGGGACAAGGCGGTTCAGTGGGGTGAGAAGTACGGTTTCCGCAATGCTCAATCTACAGTAATTGCGCCAACTGGAACCATCGGTTTGTTGATGGATTGTGATACAACGGGTATTGAGCCAGACTTTGCTTTGGTGAAATACAAGAAGTTGAGTGGTGGTGGATACTTCAAAATTGTAAACCAAACTGTGCCAGTGGCATTGAAGCATTTGGGTTATGATGAGAAGCAGACCCAGGACATCGTGAACTATGCAAAAGGACATCAGACGTTCAAGGGTGCGCCACACATCAACCACGAGAGTTTGACCGCATTGGGTTTCAACGAGGCTGATTTGGCTAAATTGGAATCAGAGGCACCGATGGCATTTGAGATTGGATTTGTATTCAATCAATATTCATTGGGTGAAGATACTTTGAAGCGTTTGGGCTTTGAGCCAGCGCAATACAACAATCCACGTTTCAACATGTTGCAGGCGTTGGGTTTCACTCGCGAGCAGATTGCGGCTTGTAACGATTTCGTTGCGGGTACCATGACCATCGAGGGGGCTCCTCATTTGAAGGAAGAGCATTACGCTGTGTTTGATTGTGCGAACAAGTGTGGTAACAAGGGTGTTCGTTACATCCATGCCAATGCACACATTCGCATGATGGCGGCTGCTCAGCCATTCATTTCTGGTGCGATCAGTAAAACCATCAACTTGCCAAATGAGGCCACGGTTGAGGAAATCAAAGAGTGCTACCATTTGAGTTGGACCTTGGGATTGAAGGCGAATGCTTTGTATCGCGATGGTTGCAAGTTGAGTCAGCCTTTGAGTAACAAATCTGAAACTGCTGAAGACAATAAGGAAGAAACTGCTTCTGCGAGCACAGACAGTGCAGCTGCGGCTAAGGTTGCAAGTGTAGGCGAATTGACACCAGAGATGGTGTTGGAGGCTGCCAAGCGCATTTTGAGTGAGAGTCCTGATACCAAGTTCAAGCGTCAATTGTCGAACATCGTAGAGAAGAAGCGATTGCCAAACCGCAGAAATGGGTTTACGCAGAAGGGTCGCGTGGGCGGACAAACGATTTTCGTTCGCACCGGGGAGTACGATGATGGAACATTGGGCGAGATCTTCATTGACATGCACAAAGAGGGAGCGAGCTTCCGCAGTTTGATGAACTGTTTCTCGATTGCGGTATCAGTTGGTTTGCAGTACGGTGTGCCTTTGGAGGAGTTTGTAGACAAGTTTGCATTTACTCGTTTTGAGCCTAGCGGTATGGTTGAGGGTCATCCAAACGTGAAGAACGCTACTTCAATTGTAGATTATATCTTCAGATTGTTGGGCTTTGAGTACTTGCGCAGAGAAGATTTGGTACAAGTAAAGCCGAGTGATTTGCGTGCACCAGAGGCTGTTGAGGCGCCAGTAGTGAGCGAATTCCGTCCGGTGTTCAACCCTGAGCCAGCGCCAGCGGCAACGCCAGCACCTGCGGCTTTGGGTACGGAGCCATTGCCAAGCAAGTTTGACATGCAGGACCACATGAGAGAGATTCAGAGTGATGCTCCGGCGTGTAATGTTTGCGGACATATTACTGTACGCAGTGGTACTTGTTACAAGTGTTTGAACTGTGGAAACAGTTTGGGCTGTAGCTAATTGAATATCAATTCTGCAGGATGTTGATTGTTCTGCGGGAGGAAAAATAGGGGGTCCCCCCGGCGGCGAAGCCGCCGGGGGGATTTTCATTTAAAATTTTCCCAATCCTCCACCCCCAAATAATTAACTTTGTAAAGATTAATTATGGCTTTCGAAAAAGTAAAACGCAGTGAGAATTACAGTGAATGGTACAACAACTTGGTCAAAAACGCAGACCTAGCTGAACATAGTGCCGTCAAGGGTTGTATGGTTATCAAACCCTATGGCTACGCCATTTGGGAGAAAATGCAACGACAACTCGATGACATGTTTAAAGAAACAGGTCACGTCAACGCATACTTCCCGCTGTTTGTCCCCAAGAGCCTTTTCGAAAAAGAAGAAAAAAATGCCGAAGGATTCGCCAAAGAATGCGCAGTGGTTACCCACTACCGTTTGAAAGCCAATCCCGATAAACCAGGTCATTTGATGGCCGATCCCGACTCAAAATTGGAAGAGGAATTGGTGGTTCGACCAACCTCTGAAGCCATCATCTGGAATACTTACAAGAATTGGATACAGAGCTATCGCGATTTACCCATTTTGATCAACCAGTGGGCGAATGTGGTGCGTTGGGAAATGCGTACGCGTTTGTTTCTGAGAACTGCTGAGTTTTTGTGGCAGGAAGGACATACAGCGCATGCGAGTAAAGAGGAGGCATTGGTAGAAGCGCGAAAGATGTTGGAGGTATATGCTGAATTCGCTGAAACTTTCATGGCGGTGCCAGTAATCAAAGGTATCAAAACGGAAAATGAGCGATTTGCTGGTGCCGATGATACCTATTGTATTGAAGGAATGATGCAAGATGGTAAAGCCTTGCAGATGGGTACAAGTCACTTTTTGGGTCAGAATTTTGCCAAGGCATTTGATGTAAAATTCCAGAGCAAAGAAGGCAAATTGGAGTATGTTTGGGCTACGAGTTGGGGTGTGTCAACCCGGTTGATGGGTGCATTGATTATGGCTCATAGTGATGATGAGGGTTTGGTTTTGCCACCCAAATTGGCACCTATCCATGTAGTCATTGTTCCCGTGTATCGCAGCGAAGAAGATTTGGATAAAATCAAACAGGCGATGCAACCGCTCACTGCTAAGTTGAAGTTGTCGGGGTTAACAGTAAAGTTCGACGACCGAGATACGTATAAGCCCGGCTTCAAATTCGCCGAGTGGGAGTTGAAAGGCGTGCCCGTGCGATTGGCTGTGGGTATGCGTGATTTAGAATCACAGACGGTTGAAGTCGCTCGCAGAGATACCAAAGAGAAATTCGTGGTAGCTATGGATACGTTGGAAGCTAAAATTCTGGCGTTGATGAATGAAATTCAAGATAACCTGTTCAACCGCGCCGCTGCCTATCGCACAGAAAAGACTTTCGAAGTGAATCAGTGGGATGAATTTTTGGATGTCATTAACGTGAAAGAAGGCTTTGCATTGGCGCATTGGGATGGTACTGGCGAAACGGAAGAGAAGATCAAAGAGTTGACAAAAGCCACCATCCGTTGTATTCCATTGGATCAGAAAGAGGAAGCTGGAACGTGCATTTTGACAGGAAAACCAAGCGCTGGGCGGGTAGTTTTTGCCAAAGCGTATTGATTATTTTTCTCGGGCCGACAGGTAGGCTTGTGTGAAGATTGCGCTGAGAATGACGCCTGTACCGAGATAAAACCAAAGGTTGAGGTCTTTATTTTCATGGAAAATGAGGGCGCCTAATACAATGCCGTAGATGGGTTCTAGGTTCACGGTGAGATTGGCTGTGAAAGCGCTGAGTTGCTGCAATGCGTACGTGCCCAAGTAGAAAGTTAGGTTGGTGCAAACAACTGCGAGTAGTCCTATCCATACGAAATCCCAGGCTCCGGAGCGGAGGTTTAGGGCAGTTAATGCATCGAGATTGATGCTTGGGAAAGGTTGATACCCATTATTTGGCATCAGCAGAACCACCAAACTCAAGAAGAGCGCACCTGAAATCATTTCCAAGGTTGATATGGCCAAGGTGGGTGCGGTATGAATGTGTTTTTTGTTGAGGGTGGTGAAGGTTGCTGCTAGCGCGGCGCTAAACAGTCCGGTTATTATGGCATAGCCGTAGGATACATCGCCTTGTTGCGCAGCAGGTTGTGGTGGCAGCGAAACATAGATCAGCACGATTCCGAGCATAACGATCAAACCCATCAGGATATCCCGGGATGAATAGGGCTTTTTTAACAGCGTTGGCTCGATGATGGCGGCGAAAAAGGAGGCGGATCCGAGGCAGGCAAGGGTAATGGACACCGAGTTGCCCAATTTGATGGATCCATAGAAGGTAAGCCAATGGGCACAAACGATGAGGCCAATACCAGCAAACTGAAGCATGGTTTTGGTTGAAAGCGATTTCAGTTGCTTCCAAACCCTGGGAATTAGCAAGTAAACAGCGGCTGTGAGTGCCATTCGATGCCAAACCAGATACAGCGACCCATAGGAAATGAGTTTGCCTAAGATGGCGGTAAATCCCCAAAGAAACACGGCGCTATGCAGTGCGATAAAGGCGTTGGTGCGTTGGTTTTTGGAAGATGGCATACCCCGTTAAAAAATCAAGGCCGCTGATTAAAGCGGCCAGGATGTTGGTATATAAAAGCGCGTAACAGTTGGCGTTATCGAAATAACCGATAACACTACAAATATATCAAATCGGTAGAATATTTCAAAAATTTCTAATTGAATTTTCCCTTGTAACGATCTTTAATTTCGTTGACAATGGTTTTTAATTCTTGCTCTTTGTCTTTGTTCATCACCAGCAATACTTCGTCTGATTCAACAATGACGATATTATCGATACCGTTGACCACGATGAGCTTCTGGGTATTGTTGAAAATCAGGCTCTCGGAGGTGTTGTAGGTATGAATATTTTTGCCCACTATGGCATTATTTTTCTCATTGCGGGTAGACACATCCCACAAGCTTTTCCATGTCCCCAAATCGTTCCATCCAAAGTTGGCGGGCATTACAAAGACTTCACGTTCTTTTTCTAAAACTCCGTAGTCGATGCTGATGCTGGGGGTAAGGGAGTAGGCGTGTTCAAGTTGTTGGTTGTATTGGTCGCTGAGGGTATCCACTTCTGAGAATATCTGATAGATCTCTGGAATGTGTTTTTCGATACTCTTGTTGATTGCCTTCATGCTCCAAATGAATATGCCGGCATTCCACAAAAACTCACCGCTTTCCAGGAAGCTTTTGGCGATGTCTTCGCTGGGTTTTTCGGTGAAGGTTTTTACGCGATGTAGTCCGCTGCCGTCGAGCTCTGGATTGAATTGAATATAGCCATAGCCGGTGTCGGGACGGGTGGGTTTAATACCGAGGGTCACCAATGCATCGGTTTGTGATGCGAAATTCATGGCATGTTGCGCTGTTTCGATGAAGGCCATCTCATTGCTGATAAGGTGGTCACTGGGCGCTACGAGGCAAACGGCATCGGGATTTTTCTGGGTGATATGGCGGTTTGCCAGGGCGATACAAGGCGCGGTATTTTTGGCCAAAGGCTCATGCAATATCTGTGAAACATGCATTTCAGGGATATGCGATTGAACCAAGGGTACGTAGTCGGTGTTTGTAACCACATAAATATTCTCCTTGGGCACCATGTGGCAAAAGCGGTTATACGTTTGCTTGATGAGGGATTCGCCGGTTCCCATGATGTCAATAAATTGTTTTGGGAAGCTCTTTTTGCTTACAGGCCAGAATCGACTACCGATTCCACCGGCCATTATCAAAACGTAGTGGTTCTTGTTTTGGCTCATAAAATACCTTCTCTGTAAAGGTCGTGCAAATGTACAACGCCAAAGTAAATACTCTGTTGTGTTACGAGTATTTGGGTGATTTTCTTCTCCTGCATCAGGGCTGCAACCTCGGTTGCCATGGTATTGGCTTCTACAGTGATGGGCGAAGATCCCATGATTTGTTCGGCGGTAAGATGATTGAATGTTGCGTGATTCTCTAGCATACGTCGCACATCGCCATCGGTGATGATTCCCACAATTTGGTTTCGTTCATTAACTACAGCTGTTGCACCAAGTCGATTTTTTGTGATGGTTAGGATTACTTCCTTCCACGGTGTGTTGGGCGAAACTACAGGTTTGGCATTTTGCTCAGCGATGTTGCCACATTGCAAATAGAGTTTTTTGCCTAGTGCACCACCAGGGTGGTATTTGGAGAAGTCGTGACTGTTGAAACCCCGCATTTGGATCAAGGCAATGGCTAGGGCATCGCCCATGAGCAGCTGTGCAGTGGTACTGGTTGTGGGCGCTAGGTTATTGGGACAAGCTTCTTGGTCGATGGTGGTATTGAGCACAAAATCAGCTTGCAGGGCCAACTGACTTTGCAGGTTACCTACGATGGCCACCAATGGGTTGTTGTTGCGTTTAAGTAGCGGAGCAAGCGCTTGTATTTCGGGTGTATTGCCACTTTTAGAAATGGCGAAGACCACATCCATTGGTTGAATCATGCCCAAATCGCCATGGATGGCATCTGCTGCGTGCATAAAAAGGGCGGGTTGTCCAGTACTGTTTAGGGTGGCAACAATTTTCTGTGCGATGATGGCACTTTTCCCAATACCGGTGAAGATGGCTCTACCTTTTTGTTGGAGCAGTAGCTCTACGACAGCAGCAAACTGATCGTCTATGTAGGTTGTCAAATTTTGCAAGGACTGCAATTCAGCGCGAATGGCATTTTGTCCGTAAGATTTGATCAAGTTTGCGGCGTTTTCAGGGGATGACATGGGATTTTGTTGCAAATTAACCGAAAATTATTTGTGCGGTTATAAAAATCACATTTCTGGTCGTGCGGTTGCGAATTTCTTTGTAACTTCACACAATGGTTTTGGTGAATTTATATCCAACAACCTAGTTGAAACTAAAATTTATGCAATCTGCGGCGGTTGCTCCCAAGTTGGAGCCAAAAAAGGTATTGAAGGAATTCTTCGGATTTGATGGTTTCAAGGGAAACCAGGAGGCGGTGGTAAACAGCATTTTGGCGGGGGAGGATTGTTTTGTCATCATGCCTACGGGTGCTGGCAAATCGATGTGTTATCAGCTTCCTGCGGTGATGATGGAGGGAACGGCCATTGTGATTTCGCCTTTGATTGCCTTGATGAAGAATCAGGTTGATAACATCAGGGGATTTGCACAGAAGAGTTCATTGGCGCATTTTCTGAATAGTTCATTGACCAAATCTGAATTGAACCAAGTGGTGGAAGATATGTTGAGTGGGGAGACGAAGTTGCTATACGTGGCCCCTGAGACATTGAAGAAGGATGAAACCATCGATTTGTTGAAGCAGGTAAAAATTTCCTTTGTGGCGGTTGACGAGGCCCACTGTATTTCAGAATGGGGCCATGATTTCCGTCCAGAATATCGCCGGATCAAACAGATGGTAAAATCCATCGATGATGTTCCGGTCATGGCATTGACAGCCACGGCAACACCAAAGGTTCAACAAGACGTTCAAAAGAACTTGGGGATGATGTCGTCCAATTTGTTCAAGAGTTCTTTTAATCGATCTAATTTATTTTATCAGGTTCGGCCCAAGGGCAGGAAGGATATCGTTCACAAGGAAATCATTTCTTTCATCAAGGCCAGACCCAACAAGAGCGGTATCGTATACTGTTTGTCGCGCAAGAAGGTAGAAGAGATTGCGGAGATGCTGAATATGAATGGTATCAAGGCATTGCCTTACCACGCGGGATTGGATTCAAAGGTTCGCGGACAGCATCAGGATGCGTTTTTGATGGAGGATTGCAATGTAATTGTGGCCACCATCGCATTTGGAATGGGTATCGATAAGCCAGATGTTCGATTTGTGATTCATTATGATGTGCCCAAGAGTTTGGAGGGCTATTATCAAGAGACGGGTCGCGGCGGTAGAGATGGAATGCAGGGCGATTGTTTGTTGTTTTATAATCCATCCGACATTGAAAAGTTGGAGAAATTCATGAAAGACAAGCCAGTTGCCGAGCAGGAAATTGGGAGTTTGTTGATTGCTGAGACGGCTGCCTTCGCGGAGAGCAGTCATTGTCGTCGCAAGTTGTTGTTACATTATTTTGGCGAATCTTTTGAAGAGAAGGATTGCAACAAAATGTGTGATAACTGCGCCAATCCGAAACCCAAACAGGAGGTTACATCTGAATTGACCAGTATGTTGCGGGCCATTGCCAATTTGAAGGCGGAGTTGGGCATGAATCATTTGGTCAATTATTTTGTTGGCAAGCGGATCGATAGTATTCGTGATTACGGACATGATTTACTGGCCGATTTTGGATTTGGCAAGGACAAAGACAAGTTGTTTTGGAAGTCACTGATGCGTTTGGCTTTGGTGCATGGCTATTTGTTTAAGAACATTGAAAAGTATGGGTTAATGAGTCTCTCCGAAGAGGGCGAGGCTTATCTTAAGCATCCTACTTTTCATGAGATGGCGGTGGATGTTGAGTTCGAGACCGTGAGCGACGAAGATTTTGAGAACTTCAAAACAGAGAGTGTGTGTGATGAAGAGTTGTTTAACCATTTGAAGGATTTGCGCAGAAAGGTTGCCAAAGATTTGTCATTGCCACCTTATGTGATTTTTCAGGATCCGAGTTTGGAAGACATGGCTACCAAGTATCCCATGAATATCGACGAGTTGGGCAATATTAACGGGGTAGGGAAAAACAAAGCGCAGAAATTTGGGGAGCCGTTTGTGGCCTACATCGCTGATTTTGTGAAAGAGAATCAGATCGAACGTCCGCAAGACATCGTGTTAAAAGGAAATTCAGAGCGATCGGCTAAACGGGTGAATATCATCTTGAATATTGATAAGAAGGTAGATTTACCTGACATTGCCAAGCAGTTGGGTATTTCCTTTGACGAGTTGTTGCATGAATTGGAGCAGATTGTGAATTCGGGTACAAAATTGAATTTGAGGTATTTTTTGAATCAATTTTTAGAGGAGGAGTTACAATCTGAGGTGTTGGCATATTTCAAAACCACAGATGAGGCAAATATTGATGAAGCTGTTGCCTACTTTGATGGCGATTTCAGTCACGAAGAATTGGGACTTATGCACATCCAATTTTTAAGTGATGTAGGTAATTAACATCAACAAGCAAAAAAATTCCACACTGTTTTGTTTCTTTGCATTGAATAGCAACGCAGAAGCATTGAGTAAGCAACCCAATTTTGAAGAAATTTACAAGCGATTTAGACCTGGGCTAATTCATTTTGCCTGTACTATTACGCGCAATATGGCCGATGCCGAGGAGGTTGTGAACGATGTGTTTATGGCTATTTGGGAGCGTCACAGCGAGTTGTTGGAGCAGGAATCGATCAAGAGTTATTTGTTTAGGGCGGTTAAGAATCGCAGTTTGAATCAGATAAATCGCAACAAGGTAATTTTTGACGATATCAATGAGGAAATGCCCGTTGCGAGCAAGGATCACAATGTGTTGGATCACATGCAAGCCAAAGAAACGGGTGCGAAAATTACCGAATTGATTGATAAGTTACCCACGAAATGCCGACAGGTATTTTTGTTTAGTCGGATGCACGAACTGAGTCATAAGGAAATCGCGGAGTTGATGGATATCACCCCCAAAACGGTGGAAAACCAGATTGGGTTGGCCCTTAAGTTTTTGAAGGAGAATTTTTAATTTTTTATTACGCGTTGGTAAACGGCTTCATATTGGAGCAGAATACTTTGCAGGTCGAAATTATGGGCCTGTAGCAGCGCATTTTTGCGGAAGGACTTTAACAT
>JAHEMG010000013.1:26684-28259 GCA_024643755.1 Flavobacteriales bacterium
ACCACGTGCTCGTAGGTAACTTCTCTGCCCACCAGGGTTATATCAGTACCATGCAAGGTGGTAACTACGGGAATATGAATGCCTTTTTGCGCAAGAATTTGCTTGGCCAATAGGGCGGCTGAGGCGTGGGGAATCGCATAGTGAACGTGTAAAACATCGAGGTGGGCCGATTGAACGATGTCGACCATCTTACCAGCGAGGGCTGTTTCGTATGGGGCGTATTCAAACAATGGGTACTTGGCGATATTTACCTCGTGGTAAAAGACATTTTCGCTGAAAAAATCGAGTCGCGCGGGTTGATTGTAACTGATGAAATGGACCTCATATCCTTTGTTGGCTAACGCTTTTCCCAATTCTGTTGCCAAAACACCACTTCCACCAAAGGTGGGATAACAAACTATTCCTACACGCATGATTACACTAACAAAGTTCCATAAAAAATGTAGGTTTGTGGAGGAAATTTATTTGCGATGGTGATGGATGTTTTTACGGATGAATACTTCATGGCGAAGGCGTTAGAATTGGCGATGCAGGCCTATGATGAAGAGGAGGTACCTATTGGGGCATTGGTGGTTTATGAAAACAAAATCATCGGTAAAGGGTATAACCAAACCGAGAAATTGCAGGATGTAACCGCTCATGCGGAGATGTTGGCTGTTACTGCAGCATCGAACGCGGTGAACGGCAAGTATCTGGAGAATTGTACGCTGTACGTGACCATAGAACCTTGTTTGATGTGTGCAGGTGCAATCCAATGGGCTCGTTTGGGTAAGGTTGTTTGGGGTGCGTCTGAGCCAAAATTTGGATTTAGTCGGTTAGACCCAAAATTACTGGGAAAAACGGAAACGGTAGGGGGGATCATGGCGGAGCAATGTGGCGATGTAATGAAGCGATTCTTCAAATCGAGGCGGAAGTAAGTGAGATTGGCTGTGCCGATTAATTACTGAGAATAGTCCTTGGATTAGATCGGTTTGGGGGACAACAAAATTTTGAAAAATTTGGTAATTCAATGAATTTGTGTAGATTGCGTTTGCTAATCTATACTTATATGATCAAAAATTACATTCCATCAAACGTGGCGCGAATGGTATTCGCAGCCACCATGGCCCTGTTTGGGGTTTTTCATTTCTTGGGTGCCAAAGACATGGCGGGCATGGTTCCAGCCTATTTGGGTTTTTTACCTGGTGAAATTTGGGTTTACTTAACGGGTTTGGGATTGTTGGGTGCTGCTGCATCGTTCATCCTTGACCAAAAAGTGAAATTGGCTGGTTATTTACTGGCTTTGATGTTGGTGTTGTTTGTGCTATTGCTCTATGTACCTAATTTGGGCGATCCAGTTGCTGGAAAGATGGCAATGGTTAGCATGCTGAAGGACTTGGGCTTGGCCATGTGCGCGGTACTCATTGCCAACGCATCTGAGAATTAATTAAGGTAGTTTTTCATAACAACCTAAATCGGGCTGCGATTTTCGGTTTTTCCCCAACAGGTCGATGACCACGGGTGAGCCGAAGGTCGCAGCTTTTTTATATCCTGCCGATGTAGAATCAATTTGATAATTTCCGCGATCGGTATCGA
>JAHEMG010000013.1:28359-38462 GCA_024643755.1 Flavobacteriales bacterium
TCGCCGCGAATGGTGACTCTGTTGTTGGCATTGCCGTTTATGTTTAGGGTGCCTCCTACGTAGATGGTACTTTGTGCACTGGCAAATATTTGTATCCCAGGATTCACGGTCATTGTAGCTCCTTGCGTGATACCGAGGTAGCCGACAATTACATAGGGTTTGCCATTGTTGTTCCAAGTGATATTTTGATCAAAAATGGTATCGTGGTAGTAATTGGCATCCCAACCGTAGGCTGCGAGCTTGGTATTTTGGGTTTGTCCGTTGATTTCAGCTTGGAATGAATCGAGTACAATAACCGGAAGTAGGGTGTTGTTGGGTTCGAGTTTGCATTGGAGGAATACAAAAACAGAATCTTTGGCACCAATTTCAATGTCGCTAAATTGAATGCCTGACTCTCCATCGATTGACACCCGGAATTGTGATTGTGCGCCGCCGGCGAGTTTGAAATTGGCTTTTACGGGCAGCGATTCTGGGTTTTTTACGGAGATAATTTTGGTTACGGAAATGGGGTATGTTGAACCTGGTTTGCGCGTAAATACGGTATCGAACCAAACGGTATCTTGGCTAAAGACCAGGGAGTTGCGTTCTGTATAATAGCGGTCGGTTTGACACCCCATCAACCAAAATGCCATCAAGATCAACAGGGAAATTCCGCCCCGAAATTGGGATTGGGCATGTTGCGATATGGACGAGATGTTTGGCATGAAGGGTTATTCAAAGATATCCTCATTGTTAAGTATTCCCAAGTAACTGAGGTAGCGTTCTTCGGCGATTTCCCCTGATTTAACGGCGGCGAGTACAGCACATTCGGGTTCGTGTGTATGTTGGCAATCGTTGAACTTACAGGTGTTGAGGTAAGGTCGCATTTCGGGGAAGTACTGACTGATTTCTTGCGGCTCAAAATCGACTACACCAAAATCACGAATACCGGGGGTATCAATGATTTGTGTACCATCGGATAGGGTAAACATTTCCGCAAAGGTGGTGGTGTGTTTACCTTTTTCATGGTGATTGGAGATTTTACCGACCCGTGCATTGGCTTCTGGAAATACGGCGTTGAGTAGCGTGCTTTTTCCAACGCCACTGTGTCCTGCGAGTAACCAACGCTTGCCTTTGAGCATAGATGCGAATGGATCAAGGGTTTCGGGTTGTTTTGCCGATCCCATCATCACGGTTACATTGGCATTGCGGTATATGTGTTGGATATCCGCCAAAAAACCTGCGGCATTATCGCCCAGAAGGTCCATTTTATTGAAAAAAACGGCTGCTGGAACGTGGTAGGCTTCACAGGTAAGGATAAATCGATCGATAAAGCCGAGTGAAGTTCTGGGTGCGAAAAGGCTGGCAATCAGGGCAGCACCATCGAGGTTGGTGGCCAGGATTTGTCGGCGCGAACTCAATTTATTCGACCTACGAATCAGGTAATTATTTCGATTTTCGACTTTCGAAATGGAAGCTGTATCTGGGTAGTTTGCATCGGCTTGCATTTCCACGCGATCGCCAACCGCCACAGGATTGCTGGTATCGAGGTCGTTCAAACGCAATTTGCCGCGTGTGCGGGCCATCCACACTTTTCCATCATCGGTTAGCACTTGGTACCAACTGCCGGTGGATTTGGTGACGGTTCCCTGCATGATCAGAAGATGGCTTCGCAGATTTTTTTGGTTTGGGTACTTTTGCCCATGGTGTAAAAGTGGAGAACAGGAGCGCCTTTGGCAATCAGGTCTTTGCACTGTTCAATGGCCCATTGGGTACCAATTTCACCGATCAGCTTATCGTCTTTACACTGGTCAATTTCATTAGACAGCGCAAAGGGGATGTCCATATGAAAAATCTTGGGCAAAACGAAAAGTTGCTTTCTGGTGGTGATGGGTTTGATGCCTGGAATGATGGGGACATTGATTCCTGCAGCCCTACATTTATCTACAAAATCAAAATAGTGTTTGTTGTCGAAGAACATTTGGGTTACCAAGAATTCCGCGCCCGCATCCACTTTGCGTTTGAGGTAGCGCAGGTCTGATTCCATGTTGGGTGCATCGGCATGTTTTTCTGGGTAGCAAGCGGCTCCGGTGCAAAAATTGGATTCAGAAGAATTGGTAATTTCTTCATCCAAATAGATGCCAGCATTCATGTTTTGGATTTGGTGAATGAGGTCTAATGCGTTTTTGTTGCCCCCGTTTTCTGGTTCAAAGTTGGTATCACCTTTTCGATTGTCGCCGCGAAGTGCGAGGATATTATCGATGCCCAAAAAGTTCAATTCAATGAGGGCGTTTTCGGTATCTTCTTTGGTAAATCCACCGCAAATGAGGTGGGGTACTGCATCAATTTTGTAATGGTTTTGCAATGCTGCACAAATGGCCACCGTACCGGGTCTTTTCTTGGTAGAAATTCGGTCATAGGAGCCATCGGCACGTTTCTTCAATACATAATCTTCCCGGTGGTAGGTTACATCAATGAAGGATGGGTTGAATTCCATCAATGGATCAATACTTCCCAATAGTTCTTTGATGCTGGCACCTTTTAGGGGTGGTAGTATTTCAAAAGAAAACAGGGTGCTCTTGGCCGAGGCGATATGCTCTGTGATTTTCATTGTGTTTATTGAAAAATAACTGGAATGGTAAGCGTTTCAGATCCGCGAAGAACGACTACTGTGGTGGGCTTATCTGCGCTTAATTTGCCCAACCCTACCATGTAATCTTCAACGCCATTGACATCAAAATCGCCCAATTTCTGGATGATATCGCCTTTTTGAAGTCCCGCTTTTTGTGCAGGCTTGCCTTCTGAAACTCCATCAATGCGCATCCCTTTTCCACTGTAGCTGTAATCGGGCATTACACCCAGGGTGATTTTGAACTTAGTACGTCCCATCTGCACATCTTGGGTTTTGGTGAAAGGCAGTTTGCCCTTTTTGTTATTCAATACGATGAGTTGTTCCAATACGCTCAAGCTATTTGCCATACCTTGATAGTTGATGAGGGCTTCATCGTCTGAGGGTTTGTGGTAATCTTCATGCTGTCCGCTAAAAAAGTGTACCACAGGAATGTTCTCGAGGTAGAAAGAGGCATGGTCGCTTGGGCCTAGGCCACTTTTGGTGGTGGTAATTTTTAATTGATTGGTATCGGTAGTGATGAGCGCAATGGATTTTTCGAATTCTGGAGATGTTCCAACGCCATTGAGGGTCAACACCTTTTTGGTGGTGTCGATTCTTCCTAGCATGTCGATGTTGATGACGTAGTTGATTTTTCCCAATTTCTGGGTGGTTTGCGCCAAGAATTCGGGCGGATTTTGCACGAAATGTTTTGAGCCCAACAAGCCCAACTCTTCGCCGCTAAAAGCGATGAATAGGTAGTTGTTCTTCTTGTATTTTTTGCCTTTTAGGGTTCTCGCCATCTCTAGCATCGCAGCAACACCTGAGGCATTGTCGTCGGCGCCGTTATGGATTTCGGCCGGACCGGTATGTCGGCTATTTTCGTATTCATTGATACCAATGTGATCGTGGTGTGCACAGATGACGATGGTATTTTTCTTGTGGTTATTTCGGAAAGCGTAGACGTTGTGGGCATCAGCGGTAAACACCTTTACTTGGCTATTCATGGAAATGGCTGCTTGCGGGAACGTCCAGGTTTGATTGCAATAAAACACAGGAATGTTCAAGGTTTTTTCATTGCGTTTCAGGTTACCAGAAGGCGAAACAAACTTTTCGTAGGGCTTGATGAAAATGATGCCTGCGGCACCTCTTTTGGTGGCCTCAGCAATCTTGGTTGGGATGTCTGATACTTCAGCCAACGAGTTGTGGGGATTTTCTTCCATACCAGGGAAGCCCAAACGGATGACAGCTATTTTGCCTTTGATATCGGCATTCCCATAATCGTCGCGTTGCAATCGCTCAGAAACCAAGCCATACCCGCAGTCGTACCAGTCGGCGCGAATATTTGCATTGTTGCTGCTTTGAGACAGGGGGTAATAGTCTTTGAACAGGGTGAATTTTTTCACCACGGTGTCCATTCCCGGAGCGCTAACACCCAAAAGACATTGGTTGGTGGCCATGCGCAGTTGTACGATTTGAAAGACTTGCGTTTGCGGCTGAAGTTTCGCTTTGATGAATTCTTGGGCGATGTAATTGGCGCTCAATGCTTCTTCAGGCGAACCTGTTTGACGGCCTTTGAGATCATCTGAGGCCAGGTAGGAGATGTCCTTTTTTAATCGGCTAGGGCGATCGGTGGGTTCAGCGGTTTGAGCCCAAGTAAATTGGCATACAAATGCGCTTATCAGGAGGAGCCAATGGCGTTTCATGAATTGATTTCTATCAGGGTTTTAATCAGAATGATACTGGAAAGTACTGCAAATATAACGCGGAGCCAAAGAACGGGTACACGGGGCGCCGTTTTCTGTCCGAAAGATGAGAAAAACATTACACCCAGCATCATTGGTAGTAGTAAAATACCCAACAGGTAGCCTTGTTGGGCGGTATTGATTGGGATGGAAGGACCGTTTACGGCGTATTGGATGAGGGAAGTGATAGACAGAATGGGTACGATGCTCAAAGACAGCGAGGTGGCCTGGTGCATGGGTTTTTTCAGCAGCATGCGAAATAGGGGCACCATGATAATACCACCGCCGAGTCCGCTCAGCGAAACAACACAACCGGCAATACAGCCAACCAACATGGGTAATATGGGACTGGTTTCGTTGTTTTCTGTTAAATTTTCATTGGTTTTTGGCGATGCCTTACCCCAGATCATATTGCCGATGCTGAGAACCAAAAATGCCAGAAATACGGTTTGGAAACGGGTTTTGCTGTACCAAGTTCCCTGTTCGATTGCGATGGACATCGCCAAGGAACTCATCGCACCGGGAATGCCGATGTAAAGGCTTTGTCTCCAATCCCAGGTGCCCATTTTATGTTGCCTGAAAATCCCAGAGACGCCCGACATAAACACCAATGCAATGGAATTCGCGAGTGTGTATTTGACCAATTCCGAGGAGGAGACTTGGTGATGCGATAGGTATTCATGGATAACCGGGATAAACAGCATCCCGCCGCCGACGCCCAATAATCCAGCCAAGAACCCACCCAACGAGCCACAGGCCAGGAGAATGAGAAATGGAAAGATGACCTCGATGAGGAAGGCGTTATTCATACAATCAAGGGTTGAGGATTTTCTGGTAGGCGGTGGTGTTCAATAGTAACGCAGCGGCTTCTTTGGTTTCTGGGTCGTACTCCAACCAAGATTTGAAAAATTGGATTTTCTTGAATTTACGTTCCATCAATTCGCGATTCAGTACTTGCACGATGGCAGCTTTGTTGGCTTGTAATTCTGTTTTCAAAGCGTTTTGCAGCTGGCTTTGATTGATTTGAAAACCGCCAGTTTTTTTAATGAAGTTGGTGTCTGCGTATGTGTTAGCAACGGCTTTTTGCCATTTTGCTTGCAAGCTAACTTGGCTTTTTTGAATGGCGTAATTGACAAACTGGGTGTATTGAGCATCGCTTACAGCAGCAAATAGGGTATCGGGCTGGGCATTGTATTGATCATTGGCCCAATCGAAGAGAATGTGTTCTTTTTCCAACCACTTGTAGATAGATAGTCCTTGATATGGATCTAGGAATTTGTCTGGATCGATACCACCTCCTTCGTAGACTTTCCGACCGTTTTGGGTAAGAAAGGCGCGTTTTTTCTCTTGTGCCATGACGGTGGCCTGTCCGTCTGAACCCCGTTCTTGGTAGTTCAACCGCTGGATGCATCGGCCGCTTGGGGTGTAGTATTTGGCGGTGGTTAATTTCATTTGGGTACGGTAGGGCAGACTCACATAATTCTGTACCAACCCTTTACCGAAGCTGGTTTGTCCCATCACTACTGCCCGGTCCATGTCTTGTAGGCTTCCGCTTACGACTTCTGATGCGGAGGCAGATCGCTCGTTGATGAGCACCACGAGGGGGGTGTTAGGGAGTAGGGCTTTGTTGGGGGTGAACCAGTTCTTGGGGCCAGTAACATTTTGTCCTTTGAGGGTAACCACGGATTTGTTTTCACCTACGAAAAGTCCCACAATTTTCACTGCTTCAGCAAGGAGTCCACCACCGTTATCGCGCAGGTCTAGAATTACTCCTTGGAGCGTGGTTTTTTCCATCATTTTTTTGAGGGATGTTTCAATTTCGTCGCAGGCATTTTGGTCAAACTCCTCCAGTTTTACGTAGGCGATATTTCCTTGGTACAATCCGCTGTAGGATACGGAGGCGGTTTTGATGGCCATTCGTGTGATGGTTTTATCCATGGATTTGCCATTCCGCGATAGGGTAATTTGGAATTTGGTGTTGGGGGCACCGCGCACCAGTGTGAGTAATTCTTCGGTGCTTTTGTCTTTGAGGTTGAGGCCGTTTATGTGGGTTATTTGATCGCCCAATCGCACATCAGCGATGTCGAAAGCGTATCCTTCCTCAATGTGGTCAACGGTGGGGTAATGATTTCGTTGGGTAATTCTACAACCTACGCCGCCATATTGTCCTTGGCGTTCCATCAGGGCCTCTTCGGCCTGGTATTCGGAGAAAAAATTGGTGTAGGGATCTAGGGATTTTAGCATCGCATCGATGCCTGTTTTCATGAGTTGGCCCGGTTCGATTTCATCGACGTACGTGGCGCCAAGTTCTTTATAGAGGGCGGTAAATATTTCAATATTTTTGGAATATTCGAAGAGGTTGTCGACCACTTTATTTCCTTGGCTCAGGAACAATGCTGAGATACAAAGCAGCAACCATTTGGGTACACGAATCACCATGTACCAAAGATACGAAAATCCCTTTTAAGCGCCACTGAGACCTGCTTGGAAATCCTTGCCTGTAGGACCTTCAAATATTTCGAGGTCAAAACTTGGCACGGTTGCCAGAACATGGTCAAAGATATCCGCGGCGATGGTTTCATGATCCACCCATTGTTTGTCGAGGGTGAAGCAATAAATCTCTAGCGGAAGGCCTTTATCGGTGGGAGGCAATTGTCGCACCATCATCGTAAGACTTTTATTGACCTTAGGATGTTGTTGGATATACAGACTGAGGTATTTGCGAAAAATGCCAATGTTGGTAAGGTTTCTGCCATTGGCTAGGACTGACTTATCGATATTCTTCTCCGTATTGTAGTGGTTGATTTCGGATTCTTTTTTGGTAACGTAATCGCGAACGAGATCAATTTTCTTGTAGTCTGCCAGCATTTCAGTTGTACAGAATTTGATGCTCGAAATTTTGATGTTCACGGCTCGCTTCATTCTACGTCCTTCACTTTCTTCCATGCCACGCCAGTTTTTGAAAGAATCATTGATTAGCACATAGGTAGGGATTGTGGTTACGGTATTGTCCCAGTTTTTTACTTTGATGGTGGTTAGGTTGATTTCAACTACATTGCCATCGGCACCGTACTTTGGGACTTCAATCCAATCTTCTATGCGAACGATATCGTTTCCAGAAATTTGGATGGAGGCGACCAGTCCGAGAATGGTATCGCGAAAGGTAAGGATGATTAGGGCGGACAGGGCTCCGAACGCGGTAAGCAGTGTCCAAAGGGGTTTGTCTGTTAGGTTGCTGATAATGAATAGAATACCTACGCAATAGTTGATAATATTGAGTAATTGGGTATACGAACCGATGGGTTTGTCTTTGAAATCTTCGGAGTTAAGCAACAGTGTTTTCGCGGCGCGAAGTACAGCTTGCACGAAGAAGATGATGGCAACGATGATGTAGGTATCGACCAATTTTTGGAGTGGTGCGATGAGGGTGGCGTAATCGTTGAATACGAAGGTGAGGCCTTCTTTGGCAACGAGCGCAGGTACTACGTGGGCCAGGTGTTTGAACACCCGCATTTCGACCAGTATATCGTCATAGGGATTGTTGCTTCGTTTTGCATAACGGGCAACGATATTGAGGATGATATTTCGGGAAATGTAATCGATGAGGGCGACAACCAAGACCAGACCAATGCCCAAAAGCAAGAGGTGGAGGTAGTAGCAAGATTCGGGCGTGGCACCAGTTTCACTGAGCCAGTGCATCAACCATTGAGAAAATCGCGCTTGGTAACTCATGATTGCGAAGATAGTTGATGAATGATTAGATTGTGGTGGTCCCGCCGCGAATCGAACGCGGATCTAAAGTTCCGGAGACTTTCGTAGTATCCATTCTACTACGGGACCATGAGAAAGAACCCAAATATTGGGGTGCAAAGATAATGCAAAGGGGCGGCCAATTTGGCCGCCCCTTTGAAATTATGGTTGAATGGGTGATTATGCAGCGCTTCTCCAAAAGCGGGCGTAGAGTGCGCCAATAATTGCATAGGGTACAAAGGCATCGAGTAGGTGTGCCCAAATGTCTGGGGTTTGGTACCAAATGTAGTTGGTGTAGGGCACAACCAAAAAGGCAAAGAACCCTACTGTGCACAGGTAAATGATGGCTTTCATCGTATTGATGTCGGCAATTTTATCGAGCAGTCCAAAAACCAAAAAAATGGCCAAAATATCGACAAGTAATCCGCGAACCATGGGCATGATCATGCCTGTGTCTTTGGTTGTGTGATAGTTTACCATGGCCCAGGGTTTGCCTTGCGATTCAACAGCGTATTTTTGTTGGTCCTCAGGAGTGGCGTTTTCGGAGGGACGTGGGAGGATGTATTGTTTGTTCTCGAGATTCATGGTTTTTAGAAATGCCATGATGGTGTCTTGTTTTTCGGTGTAGGCTTGTGCATTTCCATGGAAATTGGCACCAGCGAAAGAGAGGAATTGATAAAAAAACAGGATCAATCCCCCCAAAAGGGCTCTATAAAAGGTTTTCATAAGTTCAAGTTTAGATATAAATTGTAGAAATCCCAACGGATTTTCAATGATAGCGCTTGTTGCGTAAATGAGAATGGTAGTTATGGCTGACTTAATTCTCTGCCTGAAGCGTCGATCCAAAGGGTTTGTTCTCCCTTCAGGGCATACCAGTATCCGGGGAATTCGGTATCGGTAATGGCATCGTAATTCATGGGAACAATGATTTCCCCAAAGTTGTTGACCACACCCCATCGATCATTTTTCTTCACCATGTATTGCGATGGTTTTTGTGATAAAATGATTTCTTGGTATTGGGGTTTTAAACTCCATTGCATCGAGGGCAAGCACAGCAATCCCATGCTGGTTGTTCCGCCTATGCTTGGTTTGGTGGCAAACCATTCGTGGTCGTTAATGCGCGACAACGACATCAAAGTGTCTTTCAGTAATACTTTGCCATTGGCATGGGTGATAAACCAATAGGTGCCGATGGGTTCCAACAACAGGGTATCGGTAAGTTGTTGTAAATCCAAACTCTTTACTTTTCGCACCGTTTTTGTGTACGCATGGTAGAGAATCCAGTTTTTCTTTTGGCGGGCATAGACCATGCCATCGCCGTATAACCTAAAGTCGTCGATATTGCCTTTTATGGGTAGGGAGAATTCACCTTTAGAATAGTAGAAGTTCCACTTTTTGTTTTTTAACAGGGCGATGGTGCTGCCAACCAACAGTGATTGTTCGTAGATGGGCGGCACTAGAATGCGACCTAACGTATCAATGATGCCCCAACCTTTCTGTTGTACGAGGGTATAGGGTTTGCCGAAATCAACGGCTTCAGAATATTGGGCACTACAGCGAATGGTATCGCGCCAAAGACAATACCCATCGTTGATTTTACCCATAAATCTACCGTAAGGGAGTGAGGCCATGCTTTCGTAAGCAAAGGGTGTTAGCGAGTTGCCAAGTGTATCGATGAGGGCCCAATTGTCGCTGATTTTCGCCGCACAGCGATTTCTCACCCATAATTTTGTGGGTGCTTCAGTGGGCTCATTTTCCCAGGTTTCGAATCCAATGGCATCGAATTTGGGTGGGGTGATGAGCTTGCCGGATTCGTTGAACAGGGCCCATTTTTTTCCCAGTTGCAATGCACCGCGTTTTGCAGCGGTATCGTAGCGAAGGTTTTCAAATTTGCAGGGCAGCAATTCTTTGCCACGGTTGTTGAGGATGCCCCACCGTCCGCCGCGCTGCACAAAAGCCATCGTATTGGAAAATTGAAAGATGGTTTCGTAATTGTTTTTGGTGAAGGGCTTGCCATCTTT
>JAHEMG010000026.1 GCA_024643755.1 Flavobacteriales bacterium
GTTTCTTTTGGTAAGATGCGTGTGGCTTATGCACAGGCGGGTATCAATCCTCCAGCGTATGCTACCAGAACCTATTATGGTCAGCCTTTGTACACCGATGGTTTCACCGGTGGATTGGGTTTCCCTTATTTGGGTCAGAACGGATTTGGTCAGAGCAACGGCTTGGGTAACCAAGGTTTGATGCCTGAGCGCAGAACGAGCAAGGAGATTGGTTTCGATGTGCGTATGTTCGACAGTCGTTTGACATTGGATTTGACCTTGTACGAGCAAAAGTCAACCGATTTGTTGGTTAGCATGCCTTTGGCGGCATCTTCTGGATACGGAAGTGTTCGTCAGAACTCAGGTTCTATGACCAACAAGGGTATTGAATTGATGTTGGGCGTAACTGCGATCAAGAACAAGAATTTGACGTGGGAGGTTGCTGCGAACTTTGGTTTGAACAGAAACGAAGTATTGGCCTTGGCTCCTGGTGTTGATGAGATCAACATTGAGTCTGCTTTCTCTAGCATTGGTTCATATGCGATTGTTGGACAGACTTATGGTGCGATGTACGGATCACGTGTATTGCGTTTGGAAGATGGTTCAATGGTGATTGGTGCTAATGGTTTGCCCGTGTTGAACAACACCCGTGGTAACATTGGTAATCCTTATCCAGACTGGATCGGATCTTTGCGTAATACTTTGAACATCAAAGGTTTGAACATCACTGCTTTGGTTGATGTACGCAAGGGTGGCGATATTTGGTGTGGTACTTATGCGCGTATGTCGCAGTACGGCATCACAGCTCCATCTGAGGATCGTGATAAAACATACGTAGTTGAGGGCAAGAAGCTTGTATCGGGTACACCTGTATACGATCAGAAGACTGGTTTGATTACGAATGAGAAAGAATTGGTATTTGAAGACAACACCAAGCAGATCAGTGCTTATAACTACTACCGCTCATATTTGGGTGATGGTCCTGGTAGTTCTGCCGAGATGGCGGTTTACGATGGATCTTGGGTACGTTTGCGTGAATTGGGTGTAAGCTACAGAATCAATTTGAAGGGCAACAAGAACTTGAGTTACATTGACTTGGGTATGGTTGGTCGCAACTTGTGGTTGAGCACCAAATATCCTGGTGTAGATCCAGAGACTAGCTTGACCGGTGCAAGTTCTAACATTGGTGGTTTCGACTACTTTAACAACCCTGGTTTGAAGTCGTTCATGTTCAACATCAAATTGGGTATCTAATCTAAAGAAAGGATCAAAAGATGAAAAAATTATTTGCAATTATATTAGGAACGGCTGTGTTGTTCACTTCATGTAAGAAGTGGGTATCTGGCCATGAAGTATCGCCCAACGCGCCGGGCGAGGCGAATCCTGCGTTGTTGAACAGTGCTTGTCAGTTAGCGATTTTCGCTACTTACGGGGGTTCATTGTCGCGCACAACGAGTATGTGGGCGCAGCACAGCGAGGGTGTATCGAACCAGTCTTTGGACCAGGGGGCATACATCATTGACGAGGGTGACGTAGAAAACGAGTGGGGTGTGATTTACCAAGGCGGTTTGAAGAACATGCGTTTGTTGGAGAAGACTGCTGGCGATGGCAATCCTGCTTATCAGGGAATGGCTAAGGTAATGTCGGCCTTGATGTTGGGTGTTGCCACTGATTTGTGGGGTGATATTCCATGGACAGAGGCTTTGCAGGGCGAGGACGGGAACTACAGTGCCAAGTACGACTCACAGGAGAGCATTATTGCGGCTATCCAGACGATGTTGGACGAGGCGGTTGTGTTGTTGGACAAGCCTGACAATGCGTTGTTGCCTGGTTCTGACGATTTCATTTACGGTGGTGACGCTGGTAAGTGGAAGGCGTTGGCTTATGCGATCAAGGCGCGTTATGCAATGCGTGTGAGCAACCGCGATGCAAACTGGCACACCAAGGCGTTGGATTACGTTTCCAAGGCGAAGGCGGCTGGTTTCACTAGCTCTGCTGCGGACGCCAATTGTATTTTCGGTACCAACTCTAACGAGTACAATCAGTGGTATGCGTTCACTCAGGTTGAGCGTGGTGGATACATGTTGGCTGGTGCGAAGTTGGTTGATTTGATGAACAGCATCAACGACCCTCGCGTTGGTTATTACTTCAGCACGAACGACAGTGGTAAGTACAAGGGTGCACCTTTGGGCAGTCAGGCGGTTACCAACATCAGCGATTTCGGTTCATACTATGCTTCACAGAGCAGTGTAACACCGATTGCTACGTATGTTGAGTTGTTGTTCATTGAGGCGGAGGCACAGTTTGCTGCGGGTAACAAGGCGGCTGCTGCTACGGCGCACAACGATGCAATTCAGGCGCATGTAGAATTGGTAACTGGCAGTGCGGCTCCTGCAGCTTATGTGGCAGCACAGGCCAGTGAGACGGCTGGTACGATCACTTTGGAGAAGATTTTGACGCACAAATATGTGTCTGGTTTCTCTATGATTGAGCCATACAACGACTGGCGCAGAACGGGTGTTCCAACATTGACACCTTCTCCATTGGCCAGTATTTCTGGTATTGCGCGCAGATATCCTTATTCATTGGACGAGCGTTTGTACAACAGTAAGTTCCCTGGAGCTATTGGTGTGAACGACTTGGCTGATAAGAAGGTATGGTGGGATAGCAAGTAAGTGAAGTTGGTGTAGCATTGAGTTACACGGAAAAAATATGTAACAGGAGGGCGGCCGCAGGCCGCCCTCCTGTTTTTTATGGGGGTAGCTGACGGATGGGGATAGTCGATGGGTGGTTTAGTCTATGGTTGGAGTAGCCTATGGCTGGAGTAGCCGATGGCTGGGTTAGTGGGAGAGGGTTACTGGGAGAGGGTTAGGAGAGGGTTAGCCGATTAGAATCGGATATAAACGGAAGTATCCGGAAAGTGCACGATTGTTCGTGTAAGATAGAATGAACTTGCTGCTATGGAACACAAAAATTACAATGATCGCGCTTGGGAGTTGGGGTATTATACCCTTGAAATGGTACATCGAATGTCGCACAGCGAATTTCTAACCCTCGGCGAGGCGATGTTAAAAACGGCGAAGCAGGTAAGTGATGGGGTGGAATTAACGACCCAGGAGGAGATGTATGATGCGTATGGACGTTGTTTGCGGTTGATGAGTTATTTGCAGGCGGTGGAGGAGATGGGCATTATTTCGGCGGAGGAGTATCGCCATTTGGAGATCCAAATTTTGGCGTTAACGAATCAGTTACAATCGATGTATAAAAAAGCCCAATGTTAACTTTGTGTTAAATATGGATTAAGGGAATTTTTCATTAGGGGCTGAGGGTAAATTTGTTGCGATAAATTTATAATCATGGCATTAAACAACATCCTCAGCGTATTCTTACCCAAAGACAAGGTATTTTACAGCTTGTTTGAACAAACCGCCCAGAACATCACAGAGATGGGTAAATTGTTGCACCAATTTGTTTTCGAGGCAGATCCAAACACCCGTTTGGCGATTAGCAAGCAGATTGAAGATTATGAACATAAGAATGATGAGTTAACGCACAATATTTTTACTGAGTTGGGCAAGAACTTCATCACGCCATTCGATCGTGAAGACATTCACTATTTGGCAACTGCGATGGATGATGTGGCGGATTATATCCACGCTTCATGCAAAAAAATGCAGTTTCATGGTGTGAACCCACACGAGCAAGGCATTCAGAGTTTGGCGGAAATCATCATGCAGAGTGCTGCAGAGGTGGGCAAAGCGGTGATGCAGTTGCGTGAGTTGAAGCGTCCTGAAAAAATCATGGAGAGTTTGGTAAGAATCAACAGTTTTGAAAATCATGCAGACAATGTGTTTGACATGAGCATCAAGAACTTGTTTGAGGTTGAGAACGATTTCAAGGAATTGATTCGCAAGCGTGAAGTTTATACAATCATGGAAGTAGCCACTGACAAATGTGAGGATGTGGGCAACGTGATTGAAACGATCATTGTGAAGTACGCATAATTTCTAACTAGGCAAGTTTGATATGTCAACGTTAGTCATTGTAATTATTGTGTTGGCCTTGGTGTTTGATTACATCAATGGTTTTCACGATGCAGCGAACTCTATTGCTACTGTGGTGAGTACGAAGGTGCTTACGCCATTGCAAGCGGTATTGTGGGCGGCCATGTTCAATTTTGTCGCATTTTTCATTTTCAAGGACCATGCGGTTGCCAACACCATTGCAAAAACGGTGATTGACAATTACATCACCTTGCCAGTGATTTTGGCGGGGTTGATTGCGGCCATTTTTTGGAATTTGTTGACTTGGTGGTATGGAATTCCGAGTTCTTCGAGCCACACGTTGATTGGTGGTTTTGCGGGAGCGGCCTTGGCCCATGCATATTGGGTGAAGGGCTGGGTTCCTTTTGGTGAGGTGGTAGAGATGGATAAAATTTCCAAGACGGTGTATTTCATTTTATTGGCACCGTTGATTGGTATGATCATCTCAATTTTCATCACCTTGGTCACCATTCGCAGAAACATTTTCGGAAAAATCGCTTTGATTTTGGTTTCTAGTGCGGCTTTATATTTCTTGTTTGGCTCATTCCGTGAAACCAAGTTGGAAGAAAATCTGACGAAGTTTTACAAGGTAGATAAGTACAAAAAGGAATTGGCGAAGCATCCAGATGACGAGACCGTTCAGAAGAAATACGACAAGGCGGTTGCCAACTATGAAGTGAGTAAGCCTTTTTTGAAGGAATACGAAAGCAAAGGTGCAGACTATGTGGCTACCCAAATTGGCAATACAGTAGAGCTTGATTATTTGGTTGAAGGCAAATTGAAAGATTTGGTTTCGAAAAAATTGAAGCTTGATAAGGCCAAAAAGGATGCATTTTATGATGAGTCGCTTCAGCCGATTGTGGACGAGAAGATGGCTATGTTGGATAAGTGTAAGCCATTGTTCAAGAACTATTCAGAGGTGGGTGCGGATTCAACCGCGCATGCTGTAGCTTTAATGATTGGTGTTACACAAATTGGTGACTATGAGAAATTTGCCAAAGGATTCAAGGTAGACATTCACAAGGATTTGGTGAAAGAGTTGGATCGTGCAGACAATCGTTTGTTGTTGATGTGTATTTACGCGGTGATTGCCATTTTCATCTTAAGTTACATTTACTGCGAGGTGGTTAGAACACCTACAGCGAATCGTATGGCAAACATGTTCAAGAAATTGCAGTTGTTGTCGAGTGCTGCGTTCAGTGTTGGACATGGTGGTAACGATGCACAAAAGGTGATGGGTATTATCGGTGCGGCATTGATTGCGAACGGTACCATTGCTGATTTCAAGGAATTGCCTTCTTGGGTGCCATTGGCTTGTTATGCTGCTATCGGTTTGGGTACATTGAGTGGTGGTTGGAAAATCATCAAGACGATGGGTACCAAAATCACGAAGGTTACGCCTTTGGAGGGTGTGAGTGCTGAAACTGCGGGTGCGATGACTTTGTTCATGACAGAGCAGATGGGTATCCCAGTGAGTACTACGCATACCATTACAGGTGCGATCATCGGTGTAGGCGCAACCAAGCGTTTGAGTGCTGTTCGATGGGGTGTTACCCGTAGTTTGTTGATTGCATGGATCATTACGATTCCCGTGAGTGCATTGGTAGCAGGATTGAGTTATTTGATCTTGGGCTGGTGCGGTATATAAAGTTGTAAATTTTTCTAAAAGCCCCCCAACGGTGAAACCGTTGGGGGGCTTTTGATTTATAGCACTCAGCCAAAAGTATTTTACACTTACAAAATCATTTGTAATGGCCCATGGTGAATGAGTACCTTTGACCTAAGGATGTCTGAACAGAACCCCCATACCACAACCATGATTCACCCAACTGCCGTGGTGGATCCCGGTGCAACCATTGGCGAAGGCACCAAAATCTGGCATTTTTGCCATATCTCTGCCAAGTCCGTTTTGGGTGCGCGGTGCACGGTTGGACAGAATGTATTCATTGACAACGACGTGGTGGTGGGTGATGGCGTGAAAATCCAGAACAATGTTTCCTTGTACAAGGGTATCGCGGTATCAGACGACTGCTTTATTGGTCCGAGTGCCGTATTCACCAACGTCATTAATCCTCGGTCGGCCGTTGAGCGCAAAACGGAATTTAAAAACACCCAACTTGGCCGTGGGGTAACCATTGGTGCCAATGCAACCATAGTCTGCGGTGTAGCTTTGGGCGATTATGCCTTTGTGGGTGCAGGTGCGGTGGTCACTACCGATGTGCCAGCTTATGCTTTGGTGTTGGGCGTGCCCGCGAGGCAAGTGGGCTGGATGAGCGCCTTTGGTGAGCGCCTTGATTTTAATGCCGATGGCATAGCCGTGTGTGCTGGTTCAGGCAAGGCGTATCGGTTGGAGAACAACGAAGTGATAGAAGTAACGAAATGACATCAAATAGAAATATTTTGGTTACCGGTGGTTTGGGATTCATTGGATCTCACACGGTATTGTGTTTGAAAGATGCGGGGTATACGCCCATTATCATTGATAACTTGCACAACTCTCGCATTGAGGTGTTGGATGCACTGGAGTCGTTGATGGGTTACCGTCCGGTTTTTGTGCAGGGCGATGTCAACGACGCTGCTGTGTTGCAAGGGTTGTTTGAAATGTATCGCCCCGAAGCGGTGATTCATTTTGCCGCGCACAAGGCGGTGGGTGAAAGCGTTGAAAATCCGTTGATGTATTACCACAACAATGTGGTGGGATTGATTTCGTTGTTGGAGGTCATGAAGGCACAGGGCTGTCACAAAATGGTCTTTAGCAGCAGCTGTACGGTGTATGGCGAACCAGAATCTGTGCCGGTAAAGGAAAGTACCGTTACTAGGCCCGCGGCAAGTCCGTATGGTGCCACCAAACAAATGGCCGAAGTGATTCTGAAGGACAATACTTGGTGCGAGGTGCAGTGTTTGCGGTATTTCAACCCGGTAGGGGCGCATCCTACAGCCAAGATTGGTGAATTGCCTTTGGGTGTTCCCAACAATTTGATTCCCTTTCTAACCCAAACGGTGGCGGGTATACGCGAGAAACTCACGGTTTACGGGGGTGATTACAACACCGCAGACGGCACATGTATTCGAGATTATATACACGTGATGGATTTGGCGGAGGCGCACGTGGCGGCCATTGACCGGTTGTTCATCACACAGCGCAGTGTAGCGGTTGAAGACGGCGACCCATCTACCGACAAATTTGAAGTGTTCAACATTGGCACCGGCGTTGGTTATTCGGTGTTGGAGGTTATTGCCGCATTTGAATCGGCTACTGGCGAGAAAGTCAATTATGTGGTTGGCAATCGCAGGGCGGGTGATGTTGTGGCGGTGTGGGCCGATACGAAGAAAGTCAATCAGGTGTTGGGTTGGTCGGCCAAGCGCGACTTATCTACCATGATGAAAGACGCCTGGAACTGGCAGCAGCGCTGTTAAGCGAGACCAAACCTTCGGTCGAGACTTCTGTATTGTATGGCTTCGGCTACGTGATGTTTTTCTATGCGATCTCTTTGTTCGAGGTCGGCGATGGTTCTTGATACCTTAAGAATTTTGTG
>JAHEMG010000029.1 GCA_024643755.1 Flavobacteriales bacterium
TCGGCATAATACAAAGGCGTTTTTGGGTTTCTTACCTGCTCGCCACTGCCGCCCAAATGGAAGTAATGGAAATAGGCCAAACTATCGTAAGCCCATTTTTGGATGCTGCTATCCTGATTCAGCCACAACACCAACGCATTGCTGGCCGCATGGTAATCGCCTGCCGCGACGCCCATTTTGTATGATTTTTCCAACGACTGTTCGCGCTGTGTGCAAGCACTGACACCCACAACCAAAGCCACCAAAGAGAAAATTTTCACCGCTTTCATTACAAACAAAGGTAATTGGAATTTTTCAATCGAAAAGGTAGGGGTTTTTGTAACTTTGCCCTACCTATGTTTGAGAACCTACAAAACCGGTTGGAAAAGGCGTTTAAGTCGCTGAAAGGACAAGGACGTATCAATGAAGTGAACGTGGCCGAAACCGTTAAGGAAATTCGTCGCGCACTCATCGCGGCCGACGTTAACTTCAAGGTGGCCAAGGATTTCACCGATACCATTTTGGAGAAAGCCAAAGGACAAGATGTGATCAAATCGGTGTCGCCCGGACAGTTACTCACCAAAATCGTGAACGATGAGTTGGTGGTGTTGCTGGGTGGACAGAAAGCGGATTTGCAGTTGAATGCCAGTCCTACCGTCATCTTAATCGCCGGTCTTCAAGGTTCGGGTAAGACCACTTTCACTGGAAAGTTGGGAAAATACCTGAAAGGTTTGGGCAGGAATCCCCTGTTTGTTGCTGGTGACGTTTACCGTCCTGCCGCCCGACAACAGTTGAAAGTATTGGGCGAACAAGTGGGCGTGGAAGTCTACAGCGAAGATGGTAGCAATGATCCTGTAGCGATTGCAGAAAATGCCATCGCCTATGCCAAAAAGAATAACCACAACGTGGTGGTGGTGGATACCGCAGGTCGTATCGCCATCGACGAGCAAATGATGCAAGAAATTGCCCAATTGAAGCGTTCGGTGAAGCCCCACGAGATTTTGTTTGTGGTGGACTCTATGACGGGTCAAGACGCGGTAAATACGGCCAAGGCGTTCAACGATGTGTTGGATTTCACGGGTGTTGTATTGACCAAGTTAGACGGTGATACCCGCGGTGGTGCGGCGTTAAGCATCAAGACGGTGGTGAACAAGCCCATCAAGTTTGTGAGCATGGGCGAGAAGATGGAGGCATTGGATGTCTTCTATCCCGATCGTATGGCCGGTAGGATCTTGGGTATGGGTGATGTGGTTTCGTTGGTTGAGCGTGCGCAGATGGCGTTCGACGAGGAAGAAGCCGCGAGATTGTCGAAGAAAATCGCCAAGAACAAATTTGATTTTGAGGATTTCTTGGCCCAGTTGCAGCAGATCAAAAAGATGGGAAACATCAAGGATTTGTTGGGTATGTTGCCCGGTGTTGGCAGTCAGATCAAGGATTTGGACATCGACGATGACGCTTTCAAGGGCATCGAATCGATGATTCAAAGTATGACCCCCCAAGAGCGATCAAAACCTGAAATATTGAATGCCAGTCGCAAGCAACGCATCGTGCGCGGTAGCGGCAGAAATATCCAAGAGTTGAACAAGTTGTTGACCCAGTTTGAGCAAATGCGCAAAATGATGAAGATGATGAACAACTCGGGCGGACGGATGCCCAAAATGCCGAATATGCCGAATTTCCCTGGTATGCGTCGATAAGTGTAACTGTATGAACAACATCGCCGATATTAGAAAAGAGTACACCAAAGGGGCTTTGGAACCCAAGAGCATGGGCGATAATCCGCTGCTGGAGTTTCAAGGGTGGTTTCAACAAGCGATCGATTCGCAGGTTTTGGAGTCGAATGCGATGGTCCTTGGCACCGTGAACGCAGCGGGTAAACCTTCATCGCGCGTGGTGTTATTGAAAGAAATCACTGCGGAGGGCATCGTGTTTTTCACGAACTATGCGAGCAGGAAAGGACAGGAATTGGCAGAAAATCCGTTTGTTTCTGCGGTGTTTTTTTGGCCGGAGTTGGAGCGTCAGGTGCGGGTTGAAGGACAGGTGAGGAAGGTGAGTGAGGCCGATAGCGACGCCTATTTTTACAGTAGGCCTAGGATTTCTCAGGCCGGTGCGGTGGTATCGAACCAAAGTCAGGTAATCCCTGATCGCGAAACATTGGATGCGCAGATGGCGGTATTGATGGCCGATGAATCGATTAAAATCGAACGTCCCAAACACTGGGGCGGTTATGAAATTGTGATTGACGGGATGGAGTTTTGGCAGGGCAGACCCGGCCGAGTTCACGACCGGGCACGCTACCAAAAAATCGATGGGGCTTGGGTAAAAACCCGCTTATCGCCCTAAAATTATCAAGAATTATTCTCCAGCCGCATCGCGGAAACCGTCCATCAGGTCGGTAGAAATTCCGGTGAAGCTGAAACCACCATCGTGAAACAAGTTCTGCATCGTTACCATGCGGGTATAGTCTGAGAACAAGCTCACGCAGTATTCGGCACAGGCATCGGCGCTGGCGTTGCCCAACGGACTCATTTTATCGGCATAGTTGAAGAAAGCATCAAATCCACCCACGCCAGAACCGGCAGTGGTTTTCGTTGGACTTTGGCTGATGGTGTTCACGCGAACGTGCTTTTTCTTGCCGTAGTGGTATCCGAAAGAACGTGCGAAGCTCTCCAACAGGGATTTGGCATCGGCCATTTCACCATAATCGGGGAAGGTACGCTGAGCCGCAATGTAGCTCAACGCCACAATGCTACCCCATTCGTTCATGGCGTCTTTTTTAATGAGGGTTTGCATCAAACGGTGGAACGACATCGCGCTGATGTCGAGGGTTTGGTGCATATAGTCGTAGTTGGAATCGGTATAGGGATTCTTTTTGCGCACGTTGAGACTCATTCCCACACTGTGAAGTACGAAATCGAGGGGTCCGCCCAAGGCTTCAGTAGCACCGGCCACCAAGTTTTCGAGGTCTTCCATTTTGGTGACATCGGCAAAAATGAGGGGGGCGTTCAAGGCCTTAGCCAACTCTTCGGTTTGTCCGATTTTCGCAGCCACAGGCGCATTGGTTAATACGATTTGGGCGCCTTCGGCGTGACAAAGTTCAGCGACTTTCCAGGCGATTGAATTTTCGTTCAACGCACCGAAAATGATGCCTTTTTTTCCTTTTAAAATGTTGTTTGACATAGTATTTGGGTGAAACAAAATTAGGCCATTTCTAGTAAATAGGTTGAAATTGAATATAATTTCCTTTTGCCGTCATGGATATCACATATTTTGGGACCGAACGAGGCGTTACACTTGTTTATTTCCAACCGATTGACTTAATTTCCCTTACAATGAGATTGAGACAACTACTATTGATTCTTTTGTGTGCGTTTATCGCACCAATGAAAGCCCAATTTGTGGATGCAGGCAGAACCATCGTTGATGATGTTCATACCGCCACCAAAGCCGGTAAGTTGCAGAACCGCAGTGCCGCCAAACCCACCCAGTGCGATGGCGATACCAGCATGTTCCCAAGCTATGGCAGCACGGCATACAATAGCGTAACGATTAGGAAGGGGAGTTCTTTGGGACAGTTTTTCGATGCCCCACAGACCATGACCGTGAGTGGATTCAGGTTTTACGGATTCTCGGTAACCCCCACACCCGCCAAATCGGTGAAGATCAACCTCATTTGTAACCTCTACAAAGCCGGAGCCGATTCATTGCCTTCGGGTTCACCCATCGCCAGCGATACGTTGCTGATTGATACCGTTATGGGCAGCAGTATTCCCCTGAGTCGAATCACCCTGAATGCCGATTTCGGTAAAGCGGTAACCGTAACCGGTCCGTATATTGTTTGCGTAGAATCTGACAGTGTAACCGCATTGGCCGCAGTAGTTTGTAACTCTTACACCAATGGCGATGGCAAAAAACGCAACCTCGGTGTGGGTTCAGTGAGCGGTAAATGGTATCGCTGTATGAGCTTGAACATCGGCGGAACGGTTTTCAATAGCCACATGCAGATGTATCCTTTTGTGGGGTATAAGTTGGGCATCGATTATACCACCAACCAGCAGTGTTACCCCAACCTCGACACCCTGTATTTCCAGAATCAGAGCAAGAAAACAGTGGTATCGAGCATCTTCTACAATTACTATGTGTACTACAACATTGAGCGATCAAGCCATCGTTGGAATTTCGACAATAAACTGTATCAGTACGCCATCGACGGTAAATACAAACCCTCATCGCGCAGCAATTTGAATGTAGAATTGATTTCTACGGTGTACCCTTACAGCGGTTGGTCTTGCTCAGATACGGTGAGCAAAATCATCTACTTCAAGCCCGGCACACCCAGTTTGTACAAGCCCGCGCAAGGATGTAGTGGCGATACGGTGACCATCGCGGTGGCATCGGATGCCCAAACCACGGTGCAGTGGTTCAAGAAGACCACCGACCCCAAACCCTTCTTTGAGGGCAACAAATACACGGTCAACAATGTGCAAAATACCGATACATTTTTTGTGAAAGCGGTCAATAATAGTTGCGAGTCGAACTGGCTCATGATTCCCTTCGAAGTGAACAAATATCCCACGAAACTCACCGTGAAAAACGACTCTATTTGTGCGGGTGCAACGGCGAATTTGCAGGCGTTTACGGATTACGGACAGCTTTACTGGTACGACCAAGCCACTGGTGGATCGCTGATGTATACGGGACAGGTCTTGCAGACGGGCAAGTTGAGCCGCGATACCCAATTTTATGTGGTGGCCAACAACAAAGGATGTATGTATGCGGGCGGAAGTAAGTTGGTGAAAGCGTTTGTGGGTAGCAGTTTTGCGCCTACATCGCCCACGGTTCCAGCCGATACCTTTGTTTGTGCCAGGGGTGTGAACAGTGTTACGTTGAAGGCCAGCAGCAACAGTTCTTCGGATACTTTGCGATGGTTCACGGATGCCACAGGTGGTAGTCCGGTTGCCATCGGCAGCACTTATACTTTCAAGGGCACGAAGCGAGGCGATGGCTATGCCTACGTAGAGTCATGGAACGGCATCTGCGGTAGCGGAAGGGCCGCGGTGAAAATCACCGTAAAAGATTATCCTGCGGTGTTCGGGGCAACGGGCGATGAGACCTGTTCGAATGATTCAGCGCATTTGTTTGGTTCTACGCCTTGGGGACAGTTAAACTGGTATATCAAGCGCAGCGATGTTACTCCGTTTTACGTGGGTAAAACCCCTGCATTGTATGGGTTGAGTGGTAAGAATCAGGTGTATTTCAAGGCATCGGAAGGGGCTTGTTTTGCACCCAATTTCGATAGCGTGGAAGTGATTGTGAACGATATTCCCAAGCCCACCAAGGTGGAAGCACTGAGTGTGTGTGCGAAGTCGTTGGGAAAAATGAGTGTGACCATCCCTGTGGGAAAAGTGAATTGGTATGAAGATTCTACCACAACCGATGTGTTGTTTACGGGTAGCAATTACGATTTGGGCTTGATGTTGAGCAGCAGAACGCTGTACTACGAAACCGAAAACAAGGGTTGCAAGAGCGATCGTACGCCTTTGACATTGGTGGTGAAGCCCCGGCCTGCGGCCGGGTTCACGTGGACCCTTCTTTGGCAGCACAAACTCAACTGCGTGCCCATCAATACCGCCGGCTTGAGCTTCGAATGGGATTGGGGTGATGGCACGAAGAAGGTGGGACTTCCTGGCGTACACCAATATGCCGGTCCTGGCAACTACACCGTGAGATTGATTGCCACCAGCAATGCCAATGGATGTAAAGACACCGCTGATATTCCAGTGTTGGTGGATCATACCAACGTGAAAAACATCGCCAAGCAGCAGTTTGTGGCCTACCCAAATCCAGTGGGCGCGGGTGAGGTACTTACCCTGCAAGGATTGGTGTCGGGAGAGTTGGTGTGGTTGGATGCCACAGGTAGGGAGATTGCCTCATCCAAGGTTTCAGATGGTGCCACCACCGTGCCAGCAGGTATTGCGCGTGGATTCTATTTCCTCCAAGTAAAGGCGGTAACGCAATACGAGACCAGAACCCTTTGGGTGCACTAAATTTTGGGCGATTCGGCACAACCCACGCATTATCTTTGCGATATGAAAATCGCAGGGCTTACAGATCAGGAATTGTTGCAGTTGCAATCGGCTTTGAATCAAATCAAAGGCCTGGAAAAAGCCGTGGTTTTTGGTTCGCGTGCCACCGGTAAACACAAACCCAATTCAGATTTGGATGTGGCTTTGTATGGCGATGGCGTAGGTTTCGGTGCGATTTTCGACCTCGAAGATGCGCTGTACGATGCGGGCTTTCCCCATGAGTTGGATGTATTGCTGGTTTCGATCATCCAAGACGATCGCTTAAAAGCCGCCATTGAAAGAACCGCTATTGTAGTTGCTCCCTAACCCTCCTGATTGTAAGGGTCTAGGGCGTCGCGGAGGCCCATCGACATTAAATTGAACGACATTACCAGAATCATGATGGCGATGCCCGGAATCAGAGCCAAATAGCTGTTGTCGAGCACCAAATACCCCAAATTTTCCTTTACCATCATCCCCCAAGATGGCGTGGGTGGCGATACCCCCAACCCCAAAAATCCCAAACCGGCCTCCAACAAAATGGCACTGGCAAAGTTCGTCGTGGCCAACACCGTTAACGACCCCTTCAAATTGGGCAAAATATGCTTGAACATGATGCGCGCATCAGAAAATCCGGTAATCTTCGCCGCCAACACAAACTCACGCTGCTTCAACTGCAAGGTTTGTCCCCTCACCACACGCGCCACCTCAACCCAAGTGCTCAATGCCGTTGCCAACAACACCTGGTAATAGCCCTTTCCCAACAACATCGATAAGCCCAAAGCAATCAATAGCGTGGGGACCGACCAAAAAACCGTGATCAGCCAAGAGAAAAACGCATCCACCTTACCGCCAAAATACCCCGCGCACAAACCAATGATGCTGCCCAAGACAATCGACACCAACATCGCCAAGAAACCAATCGACAAACTGATTCTCGCGCCAATGATCATCCGAGAGAGAATGTCGCGCCCAAACCGGTCCGATCCCAACCAAAACGTTCTGCTGTGATAAACGGCATCCACCATTTTCATGGAATCATTGGCATTCATTCCGGCGCCGGGATTGCCTTTGCAAGGCAGTATTTTCGGCGCATTGGGATTGCCCAACGCCCAGTGCAGATAGCTTGGGGTGGAATTTTGAGAGGCAAAGGAATCCGACGTTGCTTCAGCATTGGATTCATTGGAATAATACACCGTGGTTCCGGGCGACAGATTCGACCATTCCGGTACAATTTGATTGGCATTGGGCGTAGGGTCTGGCGTAATCGCATAGCCCAAAGTGCCCACCACCACCAGCAACAAACAAATGCTGGCACCGCCGAGAAACAACTTGCTATTTTTGAGACTGCTCCACATCGCCCTGTTCCAATGTTCCAGCCGACGATCCCGCACCCCGGTGATACAAATCCAAGGCCGTAACCACCGCCGTGAATGCCCACAAAGGCACCGCTATTTTGTCGTACTGAGAATAATTATTCAAAA
>JAHEMG010000030.1 GCA_024643755.1 Flavobacteriales bacterium
CCTACGAAAAACAGGGCCAACAGCGGTCCGTAAGTATACGTTGCCACCATCAATACCGTATCAATCAACGAACTTTCATTCAACCAATAAAACAGAAGAATGCAAAAGAACAATGCCACGGCAAAACCAAAATGCAAAACCCGCCGAATCGACCTTCTGCGCTCCGCGGAATGACCATCATTATCATCCCCTAGACCCAAAAAATCATGATACACGCTGGTTGTTAACGTAGTAAGCACACTATCGGCACTGCTAAACGTAGCCGCACTCAAGCCCAAAACAAAGGCGAAAGGAACTACCCAGGGACTTCCAAAGAGCGATAAATGTCCACCCAGCGCAAGCATCGGAAAAATGCCATCGGTTGATGGTTTATCATTGAGCACGGGCATCGACAGTTGATATTTGGCCAAAAACGCATGCAACATCACCCCCAAACTCAAAAAGAAAACATTCACCACTACCACCACAAAACCTGTTGTCACCATATTCTTTTGGGCATCCTTGAGCGATTTACAACTCAAATTCTTCTGCATCATGTTCTGATCCAATCCTGTCATCGCGATACACATCGCCGCGCCACCCAAAAACTGCTTCCAAAAGTTCAACTTGCTGTTCCCATCCCACACAAACACATCACTCATCTCAGAGGACATAATCCGCTGCCAAGGCGATTCCCCCACCCCTTTTTGCCAGAAACTGATCCACTCCAAACCATCGGCAAGCGCCACCACACAAACCAGTACCCCGCCAATCAGAAATACACTTTGCAAAGCATCCGTTACCACCAATGTTTTGATGCCCCCTTTCATGGTATAGGCCAAAATCAATGCAATGATCACCATTACCGAGATGAAGAATGGCACGCCCATCGGACCAAATAAATAGGTTTGTAAAATAGCCACCGTCAAAAACAACCTGGCTGCGCTGCCCAACAAGCGCGACAATACAAAAAACGACGCGCCAACACGCTGATGCTCAACGCCCAAGCGAGTTCCCAAATAGGTATAAATCGATGTAAGATTCTCGCGATAGTACAATGGCAAAAGCACATATGCGATGACCAAGTAACCCGCTAAATACCCAAACACAACCTGCATGTAACTCCAATGAGCCACATTCACCGCTCCGGGTACAGAAATAAACGACACCCCACTCATGCTATCGCTCAGCATCCCCAGCGCCACCATCCACCACAAACTCTGTCGATTCCCCACAAAATAGCCATTGTCATTGGCTTTACGACCGGTGATGTAGCCCACCGCCAATAGCATAAAGAAATACAATCCGAGGACAGACAATATCACATACGGACTTGAGAAGCTCATCGTATTGCTCATGGGGTAACTTTTTTCTTGGGTAAATTCAATAGTGCTCGCAACGATTCATCGTTATATTGTTGTTCGGGTGCCAACTGCAAAGGCAAATACATCAAGCTGTTGGTTTTGATCTCCAGCTTGCGAAATGCATCGCCACTCAAACTGTAAATCCGACCTTCCGTGTCTTTGGCCGCAAAAAAGGCGACTCTGGCAGGATCCAACAACAACGAAAATTCGCGGGTTTGTAGGGAACCCAGCCCTTGTTGTTGATCTACCGTAAACACCTGAACGCAATCGGGCTTCTTCAACCCCATCACCCACTGCGATACATCGATGGGCGCTTGTCCTTGATCGGCAATCACCACATTGATACTTAACACAGAATCGGGCGCTTGGGGCGATGCCCATGCAAACCTACCCAAACTTCTAATTTTGAAATCATTGCGAACCATCCCCTTGGGCAGTCCGGCAGTTTCTAAAGCCACTGCAGAAGTGCGTTGATATTCTTTCTGCCATTGTTGACCTTGAAAGACATCAAATGCGTGATTTTTTTGGGCCTTTAACGCCATTACCTGTCGAATCAACTTCTCAAATTTCACCTGCTCCCGACTGGCTTTTTTGGGATTGCTGGCCCAGCGAGTTTTGGGCTGCAACAATTCTATCTGCCAGAGGCCTTCGGCGCTTCTCAGCAGTACATTCACTTGATTGCCCGATTGATAAAAATCGATATCCCAAAATTTGTGCAAGCGAAAGAACTCATCCATCACGGCCTTCCGCTCCCACTGGGTTCTAAACGCCAAAGGATAGTCGCGCAAGGGTTTCAACTCAGGAAACAGCATTTCTGTTTTATCGTACAACACCATTTCAAACACCCCTTTTTCCGTGGCTTCCTTGCCTTGAAATTTCCGAATGCCCACGATACTGCGACCTCTGCGCAACACAAACTGTTGTTCGTTTAGGGCTTTTTCGCCAACGCGAGCCACGTAGAACTCAGAAAACTTCGCCAATGCCTGCTTGCTCTCTCCCGGATCCAACAAATAATTATATCCTTGTGTATTGATACGCTCAGACAGTCCCACCTTACTCACGGTGGTCAATGCTGTCGCAGTTTTCCGTCCCGAATAGAACTGATAAAAATCAATGGCAGCCTTGTTTTCATCAGGGAAATTGTAATCGTAATCGTAGAAGTTTCGCCACTTCTTCTCTTTGGCATCCCAAGCATAGAAACGGGCATTGTAATCTGGGGCACCCGCAAATCGCACTTCAATGAAATAGCCGTCTTTTACTTTCAAGACCTCGCGACCAGAAAATGCCTCAATATCCAATATCAAAGGGGCCGATAATCCATATCGCTTACCTGCACTGTCCAATGCCAATGGCGGCGCATAGGCCAACTGTCGCTGCGCATCATTCATCACTTTGATTCTCAGTTGATATGTGCCAAGCCAATCAAGTCCTTCGCTATTCACCATACATCCCTTTGGGATCATCACCACCAATGACCCATCAGCAGCATACAATCGATCTTCGGTATTGCTTCCTTCAAACTCGTACCACCCATCGGTAAAATCATGCAACAAGGGTTCGGTAATGGGTTTGGGAAATGCGGAACGTCCTTGCAAGGCGGTCAAGGGAATAGGCACGGCAAAATCATTGTACCTTTCCTCGCCAGCTTCCAAACCGGCATCGCCCTGCTCGGCGGCCATCACCACGGGGAAGTAGGTCGATAAAAATCGCTGCTCGGCCGATAGCAAATGGGGATCGCTACTCAAATAATGCAGTGAAATGGGATGAATCACGCTTTGTTCCTCGGTAGCCCCGTTGCGTTTGGTCATAACACGTCGGTTTTCGTAGAAGCCCACTTGGATCGACATATCGCCAAGCAGCGTGATGTCTTTTTCCATCATCCAAGAGGCGTTATCGATGAGCATCAGCCGCTTCAATTTCAACAGCGATTTCACCGCGATGGGCAAGTGATACAATCGGTCGAGCGACAAACTCAGCTCTTCCACATTGGGCAAATACAATTTCACGGCATCCACAGCCACCGCTGCCTCTTTTTGCGTAAACGGCGCTACCAGTCCGATGCGTTTGCACGTTTTCCACTCCTTAAAAAAGCCATAATCATCGGGCACGGTTTGGAAAACCAAGGTCACCCCAGGAATGAGCGACCAATTTTTATTCATCAACAGGGCATCTTCTTTGCCATCAGGCACATACAACACCAAGCTATGCAGCCACTCAAGTTGCGACAAATCCTCATCAGACAATATTCCCTGATATCGTTGAAGGATGGCTTCTTCTAGGTTATCGAGTTTCCCCAACACTTGGGCAACCCGGGCCACATCCACCTCCGCAGCTACGCGAATGCGCAGGGTTTGGGTGAAGGCCGATAAATGCGTAGAGAGGTAATCAAGGTCGGCCGGAGAACCAATCTCCACGTTGAGGGAATATCCCGGTATCGCTGCTTTTGGCTTTACATAAGCGGTTTGAGCTTGAACCAACGAAGTAACCGCAAGACAGAAACCAACAATGCAGCATCGAAGAATCCCGCCCATCGCTGTACGATGCAATTTAAATTGAACGATGGATAACGGCGTTATCGCCAAACGAAAAATCGACCCCAATGTATTTAAAACCACTTGCCAAAAAGTCCACCCATTTTTCCCAAAATCCCCAAATCGATGCCCAAAAATTGCATCACGCCTTGGGGTGTGGATGGATGACCTCCTGCTTCAAATTTGGCTTTCAATCCCATTAAAACAAAACCCAAGATATGCACAGCCAATGCTTTCTTGCGACCAATTTCCCAATCCAAGCCGTAATAAGCAGCCGCACATTGATCAATCAACGCCTGATAATATTCGCTATTTTGAAGTGCTTCTGCACCCCCAGACATCAACGTTTGCAGTTCTTTGATCTTGCCCGACATCATCAATGTCTGCATGTATTGCATCGACGATTGTACAGTGATGTCTACATAGGCTTGTGATTGTGATTCGGTTAACCCGAGCATCGCACCCTGTTGTGGGTGAAATTGATCCTTGAATTCGTTGATATATTCCTGAATTTTCATGATAATTCTTCTGGCCAAAAGCGCAGATCGCACAACTTATGCGTTAACGCACCACTGGTCGCATTCACAATGCCTTGGGCCGTTAACTGGTCGATGCACACTTTTCCGTAGGCATGAATGATCAAATCATCATCCAACAATATCCCCACGTGAACCACTTTGCCATCTGCGTTAGAAAAATAAGCCAACATACCTGGTCTGCGTTGCTCCCATAAACACGATTTTCCAACTTTAGCTTGTTGATAGGCATCGCGTGGCATCGCCACATCCATCACCTTTCCCACCGCTTGCACGAGTCCACTGCAATCGATGCCCCAGATTGACCGGCCACCCCATAAGTACGGTGTATTCAAGAAGGCCTTCGCCGCTGCCGCGGCTCCGGCCACCAGGAATTTTCCTGATCGATAATAATATACCCTGCCCTCAATGCTAACACGCTCCCCTGGAATGCGCGCACCCGGTGAAAGCGCAATCACATCGCCATCCTCACCCAAAAAAAACGCCCCAACCTCACGTACCGTTTGCCAACCATCTACAACAAGACCACGCAACTCGCTCAAATACAAATCTGGGATCCAACCCAAATATCCATCATGGTCCACCCTCACATGCAACCACTCGCCATCAGAAGACAATACCGTACAGGTTTCTCCAAACAACAACGAACTCACCATCTCTCCCTTCGAATGCGCGATTGACCTCAAAGGCGCCCAAGATTGCAAGCAAATTCGCTGATTCATACTTATAAATGTAAACGCTCCTTGCGATCCAATAGCACCTCAACACTCTCTTCATGGTCGGGGTCTGGAACGCAACAATCTACCGGACAAACAGCTGCACACTGTGGCTCTTCGTGAAAACCAGTGCACTCTGTGCATTTGTCGGGCACAATGAAATATACTTCCTGACTCACTGGTGCGAATTTCTCATTCACGTCCACCAACTGTCCGTTGGCCAACAAAAATTCCCCAGTAACATCAGTTCCATCGGCGATGGCCCACTCAACACCGGCTTCGTAGATGGCGTTATTCGGACATTCGGGCTCACAAGCCCCGCAGTTAATACACTCTTCTGTGATAATGATTGCCATAATTCTATCACAAAGTTAACACCCTTTCAGTAACTTCGACCCAAATTTTAACGCACACATTCATGGAAATTGCCATTCTGTCTGACATACACGACAATTTAAAGAATTTACAAAAAGTGACCGACCAAATCCAAGCACGCGGCATCAACACCGTTATTTTCTGTGGTGATTTCTGTGCGCCGTTTGTGATGAAGCAACTGGGAGCAACAGGACTTAATGTGCATGCTGTTTGGGGCAACAACGATGGCGATCGTTTCAAGCTCACCCAAATTGCCGCCCAATTCCCCAACATCAAATTGTATGGCGAATACATTGGCGATGAAGACTGCCTTTTACACATCGATGGTGTGCGATTTGGCGCTACTCACTATCATTTCTACGCCAAGGCCATGGTTAAAACGGGCTGGTACGATGTGGTTTGTTTCGGACACTCACACAAAGTACACCGTCAGAAATTCGGGAATGCCCTGCTCATTAATCCAGGCGAAGTGGCTGGTATTATGGGACCTGCAACCTATGCCATTTACGACACCCAATTGAAGGGTTCAGAAATTATTCAGATCGACTAAAGCGCCGCCAACACCGAAGGGTGAGCATGCGTTCTAATATGCTCTAGGATGGTGGCGATGTTTTCATCGGCGGGACCATTGTTCTCAATCACCAAATCGCAACGCTCTTTGTGCGGCAAAATGTGATTGTTATAAGCAGGCATCACGTGGTGTTCCCACTGGTGGAGACTGCGCTTCAACGGAATGCCGCGTTCGCGTATGTCGCGCTCAATCCGTCGGTTAAAGCACAATTCCATATCGCAATCCACGAAAATCCGGTAATTCAATAAAGAATCCACGGCTTCATAATCCATCACAAACAGTCCTTCCACCAATAAAATCGGGGCTGGATTCACAATTTCTGTCTGCTCAGGGGCATCGTAATTTTCAAATTGATACTTTTTGATCAATACCGGCTTGAAAGCCAACAACTGCAGCAAGTCCTCATGGAATCGCTCTGAGAACAAGGCAGAAGGCAAATCATAATTGGCCTCACCATGCGCATCGATGTGTTGCATTTCCAAGGGTTTGTAATAATCATCAAAGCCCACAACCGTTACGTTTTTGCCCAAAGCGGCTTTCAACGCATCAACATAATAGGTTTTCCCTGCCCCGGACAATCCGGTTAACCCCATCACAAAGGGCTCAATCATCGCCGTCACCGTCTTATTTCTTTTTGATTTTAAAGTACTTTTCTTTCACCACCTCGCCATTGGCTCCATAGGTTTGAACCACCAAAGGATTGCCTTGGGCGTCATAAAACATCCAAGTGCCCACCATTTCACCGTTTTCGTAGGTCCCCTCGCGCTGCTGATAGTGTGTTACCATCCCGTGCTTCCAATCGCCATCGCGCAATCCATCCACATAATTGCCCTGACTCTCTATCTGCAACTCTGTGCGCTTTGTTTCGTCATTGGGCACTTCTCGAATGTCCACGAAACGACCGTCTAACTGTCCGTTAGCATAACTCTCTATACGCAGTGTATCGCCAAAGGCATTGTATTGAATGAACGCGCCATGTTTCTTGCCGTTTTTCCAACCTGATTCAGCAATGAGGTTACAACTCACCGCATCCCACACCCTTGAAATACTATCGTGCTCTCCATACTTGTAATAATCTTCGCTCGCCGCACAACCATTTCGGTGAAACATATAAAAACGACCATGAGGCACGCCCATATTGTATTCTTTGATGTATCTGAGGATAGAATCTGCGTAAAAGGCAACAACCGGCCCATGGGGCATATCATTCACAAACGTAGCGATTTGCTCGGTTTTGCCATTGTCGAAATAACTGATCACCTCCCCATTGCGCACCCCACGATTGTAGTGCTTTACGTATTGGGTAACCCCGTTCATGTAGAATCCTTTGACGGTGTTGTGCAAACTATCGTCGAGAAATTCCCCGGTAGCCACAACGATGCCCGTTTTTTCATCGGCGTACTGAAACGGTCCGTTTTTCTTGCCATTGGCCCACATTTC
>JAHEMG010000033.1 GCA_024643755.1 Flavobacteriales bacterium
TGAAGCGTACTTTGGCTTTTAGTAGCATTGCACATGCCGGTTACTTGGTGATGTTCTTGTTGATGGCTGATGGTACCAATACTTGGATTTTATTGTTCTACGGTTTCGCGTATGCCCTGGCGAGCGTGTTGGTGTTTTCTATCGCCAATCAGTTGTCGGCAAGTACTGGAAAAACAGATTTTAGCGCTTTCAATGGCTTGGCGAAACAATCACCCTTGGTGGGTATAGCCTTGGTTGTTGGCGTGTTGTCAATGGCTGGTATCCCTGTGAGTGCTGGATTTAACGCCAAATTCTACCTATTCTCTTTTGCTTGGCAGCACATGCCTTGGCTAGTTGGAATTGGTTTGTTGGGATCTGCCATCAGCGTGGGATACTATTTCAAATTCTTCAAGCATGCCTTTATGATGGAAGCGTCTGGAGAAGAGAAACTGTACGACAAAGGATTGATCGCTTTGTTGGCGTTGTTGATTGTGTTGCTCGGTGCGATGCCTTGGGCGATACTGAACTGGATTTATTGATTTCGTGATTTTGGGGTGGGCGATATCGGTTAAAACCGAACGCCTATCCGATAAACCAGGGCGCCGAAAGGCATATTCCTGGAAAAGTTTCCATTGACAGAAATTCCGATGGAACCCCAACTGCTCATATCGTCATCATAAGCGTATCCAACCATGAATATTGGACTGCTTACCCAGCCTCGTTGATTCTCTTGAATGAGGTAAGTGTTGATGGTGCGGTATTCGGCTTGCAGGAAGATCTTATTGACCACAATTCGCGAAAATCCAAAAAATCCGCCCATGCCATAAGCGTTGAACAATCCTAAGTTTACGCCACCGCCCAGAAAAAACTGATCGTTGAGTGCTACGCCCGCCTGAGGGTCAAATGCCAAATACAATAAATTTTGATTACCGTTGGTATTGAATTCTATGGCTTTGTAGAGGTCTGTATTGTCCAAAATACTGGGCCTGTCTTCGTAATCGTCGATCAGTGTATCAGCAGGATCTGTTCGTTTTTTTCTTTGTTCAACCGTTGGATTGCTCTCGGTGGACTCGCCATTTACGCCATCGTATTGGGCGAAACAATATTGACTCACAAAGAAGAGGATAAAAACTGTAAAACCTTTGGGTCGAAACATGGGTGTTTGCTTGTTTACCCGCAATTATACGCGTAAAATTGTAACTGTTTAGGCAACTATGTCAAAGATACATAATTTCTCTGCAGGTCCCTCTATTTTGGCAGAGAGTGCTTTTGAAAAAAGCATACAGGACATTCGCAATTTTGCCGGTACGGGCTTGAGTATTTTAGAGGTTTCTCACCGAGGCAAAGAGTTTGAAAAAGTAATGGCAGATGCAGCGCAGCTGGTGCGGGACTTACTATCCGTTCCTGATAACTACGATGTGATGTTTTTGCAGGGTGGGGCGAGTACCCAGTTTTTTCAGATTCCCCTGAATTTCTTGAGGACGAAAGCGGCCTATACCCAAACCGGGACTTGGGCCAGCAGAGCCATTATTGAAGCGCAAGGATACGGTCAAACAGAAGTCTTGGCATCGAGCAAATCGGCCAATTTTTCGTTTGTTCCCAAAGATTACACCGTGCCTGCGGATGCCGATTATTTCCATTGCACAAGCAACAATACCATTTTTGGTACCCAAATCAAGGAATATCCCAACTGTGGCGATGTACCGTTGATCTGTGATATGAGTTCTGATATTTTCTCCAAGCCGGTTGATGTATCAAAATTTGCCATGATTTATGCAGGTGCTCAGAAGAACATGGGACCTGCCGGTGTAACCTTGGTTATTTTGCGCAAGGATATGTACAATCGTGTGGCTGATCGTCACATTCCTACGATGATGAAATACAACATTCATGCGGAGAACGACAGTATGTACAATACACCCCCAGTATTCCCGATTTTGGTATCAAAATACAACCTCGAGTGGGTGAAGGAAGTTGGTGGCGTAGAGGCCATGGCTGCGAGAAACGCTGCCAAAGCCAATTTGTTGTACAATGCCATCGACAACAGTCCTTATTTCAAAGGAACTGCAGCAGTGGAGGATCGCTCTGAAATGAATGTATGCTTCGTGTTTGAAGATGAACATTTGCATTTGGAGGAAAAATTCAACCAAGCGTGTAAAGAAGCCAATCTATCTGGCTTGAAAGGACATCGCTCGGTAGGTGGATATCGCGCATCGTTGTACAATGCATTGCCCATCGAAAGTGTGCAGGCCTTGGTAGATGTAATGGAGAACTTTGCATCATGAGGGTTTTAGCCAACGACGGAATTGATGCGGCTGGTAAGCAAATTCTGGAAGCCGCTGGATTTGAGGTGATTACCCAAAAAATTGCCCAGGAAGAACTACCTGCGAAAATTGCTGAATACGACGTTTTAATCGTTCGGAGTGCCACCAAAGTCAACGCCGGTGTGATCAATGCTTCTAACTTGAAGTTGATTGCAAGGGCTGGTGTGGGTTTGGACAATATCGATATGAAAGCCGCAGGGGAGAAAAATATTCCCGTGGTTAATACACCCAATGCCAGTTCACGTTCTGTGGCTGAATTGGTGTTTGCGCACCTGTTTTCGTTGTCGCGGTTTTTGCACAAGGCGAACCGACAAATGCCAACCAACGGCATCGATGGATTCAAGGACATGAAGAAGGTTTATTCGGATGGTTTTGAGTTGATGGGAAAAAAGTTGGGCATCATCGGTTTCGGTAGAATCGGACAAGAAGTGGCAAAAATGGCCATCGGTCTGGGTATGGAAGTGTTGGTGTATGACTACAAACAGCGTGAGTTCGACATTGTGGTGCAACTGTCTAAGGCGTATCAAGCGAACAATTTCAAAGTGACATTGAAGGGACAGTCGCTGGATACCGTTTTGTCGGAATGTGATTGTCTTACCGTGCATACACCTGGCAGTGCTGAGGTGATTGGCGCATCTGAAATCGCTAAGATGAAACAAGGTTCGGTGTTGATTAACTGTGCCCGTGGTGGCGTAGTGAATGAAGAGGCCTTGGCGGAAGCATTGCAAAGCGGTCATCTGTCTTGTGCGGGTGTGGATGTGTTTGTGAATGAACCGCCTACCAACGATTTGATGCTATCGCAAGAGAATTGCAGCTTATCGCCCCATATCGGTGCAAGTACCAAAGAGGCTCAAGAGCGTGTTGGGATAGAACTCGCTGAGAAAATTACCGGGTTTTTCAACTAATACCTTGTGACAAAGCTTAGGGTTCAATCATTTACGGCTTTTATTCCTGCGCCCGGACAAGAGCAGCGCATTCCAACCTATGGTTCTGGGAAACGGCCTCAGTCCGACCTAGAAGCATTGGCCAAACAGGAACCCAACAGTTATATCAGGGTGGTGAAGCCGCAATTTTTGGATCCGGCAATAGAGCAGGGTACCGATCAGTTTTATGATGCCAGTAAGTCGCATTTGGATCAACTCATTCAGTCAGAGTCGCTGTTGACCTTGACCGATGCGATGTTTTTATACGAACAGCAACAGCCGGGCATTGCTCCTTTGCGGGGTATTGTGTTGGCTGTGGGTGCGGAGAATTGTGCGGATGGCTCGGTGAAAAAGCACGAGAATGTGCTGCAGAGCAAGGCGGGTAGGTTGGTGAAGCACATTGCAGTGTTGAAATCCATCTCTGAGCCCGTGTTGTTAACTCAGAAATTGCCAGAATCTATCAAATCGTGGTTGCATGAACCCCGGGAAACGGTGGCGTTGGTTGAAAATACCGACGTGTTTGGTTTTGTTCATCGCATCTGGTTGCTTTCCGAAGAAGAACAGCAGCGCATTGTAGAAGGGTTTGGTGGTTTGGATTCATTGTATATTGCCGATGGACATCATCGCGTGGCCGGGGTGTCGCAGTATTTGACAGAATCCGGAAATCCAGGCAATCATGGACTGATGTCGCTGGTAATGGACCAAGACGATTTGCTAATTAAGTCGTTTCATCGCGTAATTAAAGGATTTGATGCCTGCGATATTGAATCCTACCTCAAAGATAACGGCGTGGAATATCGCAAGGTCGTGGACTTGTCGTCCAATCCCTTACCTGAAAAGAACCAAGCCATGGCCATTACGGCTGAAGGAAGCTACATTTTCTCTTTGGGAGAGGTTAGAGCTGAAGACAATGCGGTTGAGCAGTTGGAGGTGTCGCGGGTAGAGTCGGGTATCATCAAATCTGTCTTCGGTATCGAAAACACCAGCAACGATCCAAGAATTTCGTTTATGCGCGGCGATACACCCTTGGTTCAAATGAAATCAATGATCGCTCAGGGTGATTGTTGTTGCGTGTTCGTGCTTCCCGCGAACTCGTTTCAGCAAGTTGAAGCGGTAGCGGATCAACAATTAACCATGCCTCCCAAAAGTACTTGGGTAGAGCCCAAACTGTTGACAGGATTCTTGTCGCAGCGTTTTGATTAAAACAACGACAGTTGTTTTTTGTCGGTTTTCAACTTGAACGTTTCCCCCAATTCATCGTACAGTGAAGTAATGGCGTCCATGTCGATGCTGTAAACACTGGATGTTTTCACAGATTTCATCTTGATCAAACGACCGTCTTTGAGCTTTTGGAGATGGCCAGAAACGGTGCTTTGGCTGTAAGGTAATTGATTCACAATGTCTTGACATGTGCAATCACCGTGCTGCATGAGGTGTTTCAATATGGCTATTCTGCCCGGATGTCCCATGGCTTTTAACCCATCTGCCATATGGGTGATGTTGTTTTCGAATTTTCCGCGTATAGCCATTGAAGTTTGGTTTTATCGTGAATTGCAAATATACAATGAAATATTATCGCCTAAATGCAATGGAACTAAATAATTCTATGAATTTGGTGAATGGGCTTGCGTACTTTCTTAGCAACTGCCAAGGGGTCATTTTCTGTATCGCGATATCCCAAAGTAAGCATCACGGCGGCATGTAGATTTTTTTCCTTCAGTCCTAGCAGTTCGTCCACGGTTTGGTTGTTGAAACCTTCCATGGGTGTACTATCGATCCTTAGCTGTGCTGCCGCCGCCATGGCTTTGCCCAGTGCGATGTAGGCTTGGTTGCTGGCCCATTTGATGATGTCTTCGGTTTCTTTGTTGCCCAAATAGCTAAGGATACTTTTGCGAAAACCATCAAGTTGCGCCAATTCGCGATTTCGGGTGCTTGCCACAAATTGCAAATATTCATCTACCATGGCTTCGGTAACCTCGGTCCACACAGCGAACACCAAAACATGTGACGCTTCAGTCAATTGTGGTTGGTTGTAGGCGGCTTCTCTTAATTGCGTACGCAATTCGGTTGATCGTATATCGTAAATTTCGAATGGTTGCAGTCCTAGCGACGTTGCCGACAAACGAATGGTTTCTAAAATGGTGTTGACTTGCTCCTCAGAAAGGGGTTTGTTTGTATATCGCTTGGTGGCATATCGCCAGTTCAAATCTTCAATGATGTTCATCTTCGCAAAGGTAATTGTGATAGCAGTAACACGACACACCCAATTTTGTTTGTTTCCCTTTAAATTTGAGGCGTTTCATGGCCACAATTGCTGATCAGTTTCGCAAAAAATTCAACGCCTCGCACCCAATTGCAAAAGCCATGGGTAAGGGGTTGTTGTTTTTGTCGTTGGAAATAGCGCTGCTTTCGTGGTTGTTTTATCCTGCGCTGATGCAGGAAGCTGCGATGCAGTGGGATGCGACAGAAATCTATCTGCCCTGGAAGTATTTTCTGGTGGAGCAATTTCATCAGGGACATTGGCCTCTTTGGAATCTCTATATGAGTGGTGGGTTTCCGCAACAGGGCGATCCCGGCACTTGGTATGAATGGAGTTATGTGTTTGGACAAGACGGTGTCTATGATTTGCAGTCGCTATTGCATGAATACTTGTTTCATTTGGTTGTTGCGGCGTTGGGCATCTACGTGCTACTCCAATATTTGGGTTTTTCTTGGCTCTTGGCGGCTGCATTTGGTGTTTCGTATTCGCTCAATGGGTTTTTCTTGGGCAATGCACAGCATTTGGGTTGGATTATTGGGTTGACCTGGTTGCCTTGGATGATGTTTGCGCTTTTGTTGTTCCTGAGATCCATCCGAGATCGCAAATCCCCGTTGTCGCCGGCGTTGTTACTGGGATTATTCGCCCATTGGCAATTTGTGGGAGGGTATTTGGGGGTCACCGCTATCGCGTTATACTGCATGCTGCTTATGTTGTTGGCATGGAATGTTTGGCATTTCAAACGAAAATCATCACCGTTTTTGGTGAAGCAGTGGGGTTGGTTGTTTGTAAGTTTCGTGTGTTTTTTGGGCTTGTCGTTGCCTGCTGTGTTAAGTTTTTGGGATCTTCAATCACAAATTACCCGTTCTACGGCTCTGTCGATTGCTGATGCGCAATTCGGATTTTGGCCGTGGCAAGCGGTTTCTACGCTGTTTGGATTTAGTCCTAGCGCAGAAATGGCCCAAGCGCTGCAGTCCGATATCAGTCTTATCAATGTGCGATGGATAGTGTTGCCGATGGGATTGTGGGTGATTTCGTTTTGTTTGCTGTTATGGCGTCGACATTGGGTGTTTAGCACTGCGGAGCGACGTCAAATCTGGGTATCAGGGTTGCTCTTGTTGGCGAGTTTGCTGTGTTTTTTGATTGCGGCGGGACCGTCAACGCCCTTACATCGTTGGTTGGTGTATGCGATGCCGTTATTGAAATTGTTTCGGTTTCCGGCTATTTACAGGGGTGTTGGGTTGTTGCTGTTGTTGTTGGCTTCTGCTTATTTGGTGCGATACTGGGCGATGCGTTATCCAAGATGGAAGTACTTGGCTGTTTTGTGGATGTTGGTGGAGGTGGCTTTTGGCGCGCATCGGGATATCAAGCATACGGTATTGGTACAAATTCCAGCCCATGAGGTCAATGAGGTGCTGCACCGGTTGAGTGTTGAGCGGCAAGGTTTGGTAAGTGGTGGTATGCAGTTACCCAAACGATTCGAGGTGGATGCAAACGCGAGGTTGGATGAAAAAGTCCCATTCATGCGGTTGAATCAAGGGGTTTACTTGAAATTATGGGCCAGGGATGGTTACAATCCTTACCAATTAAGCACCCGTGAGATGGCGATGTCCCATGCGTTGTTGGATTCTGTTGGGTTGGTGGGGTTGGATAGCATGGGTAAGGTGGTATCGGGTGGGATAGTGGCTTGCAGAGAGTATCAGGGCAATGGCGAATCGATTGTGGTTCGTGGACTGCGATGCGCACCAACAGTTCGTTCATTGTTGTGTTTTCAGACTCCCGCTAAGCACTGGGTGTTGAGGTCGGGGAAGAGTAGGTTGAACTGGGAGAATTATGCTGATCAGGCAATCAAAATGCCGGTGATGGAGGATTTTGAACTAACATTCGAGCCGTATTATATGGGGTATCTCACAAAATTCACCTGGGCGCTGTTTTTATTTGTTGTCCCTTTAACGTTGATTATCAATGGAATCCCTAAAATCGGGCGAAAT
>JAHEMG010000036.1 GCA_024643755.1 Flavobacteriales bacterium
AGAAGTCCATATTGTAATCCATCAACTGCGTTAACTCCTCCCCAAACAAACGATTCGCATGATCGTAATTGGGCATCAACAACACAAATACCACATTCACCTGCTCCCGCTTGCACTTCTCAACAATCGCATCCAATGCCTGTACCCGAGGATTCTCCTCGTCCAACAGAAACGCAAATTCCTTCAAATACGCCTCCGCCATCGGCATCACCCGAGCCAAATCGACATCACCCGATACCGGTGCAAACTGCCGCTGCAAATCCCGCAACCACCATTTCACCGTGTTGTGATAAAAGAACTCCTCACCCTTCGAAACCATCCCACCATCGCCATGCGTGTTACCATAATGCTGTCCCGCACCCCCCTGTAAACGCAAATCTTTTGTCCGAAACCACTGCGTCTTCGCCCGCTCCATCTCCCTCGAATCGCGGTTGTCATAATGATGCAAACTCACATACACCCGATTCAACAGAGCCGTTCGATGCGTGTAAAATATCGCCTCCTGCTGGTTGCTCGCCTCGTTACCGTTGAACATCGCGCTCGGACCAAAACTCCGCATATTCACTGTAATCACAACCGTTTTCCGCGATGAATCCGACCAATGCGCTGGCATCAATCCCAACATCTGCGAAAACAACCCCACATGGTACCCATCGTGCGATACCCCCCTCACCCGATTCTGCGGCAAATACATCTGCAAAAACTCACTCACACTGTACCCAAACGTATCGGTCCAAGGGTTAAAACTCGTATTCGAACTCTCCCCCAAATACACCACATCGCCATGCAAAAAGGCCGAATCCAACTTTGACGCCATGGGCGAAAATTTCGCGCGCTCCTGCTGATACAAGCCCGAACTCACATACCAGAAATTGGCCGCAAAAAACACAACCACTCCCACCAAGAGTCTCAGCAGCATTTTCGGGGCGATATCCTTCATCCAAGCCTTCACTAAAATTGAAAATATACAAAAGGATGATTGATCGCGCCGCCCCAAATCCAAACAGAGACCGCCATCGCCGCGTACATCATCCACCTCAAAGGCGTTGCAATTTTACCCAACCAAACATCCGCCCGGTCCTTCATCACCCACAAATCCAACAACAAGAATATACACAAAAAAAGTGGTATTTGCAAGCCGTGAGCCAGCGTGGGCGCCGCAATTCCCTCCAATCCGTCCAACCTACAGCCGATATATCCCGGCATCCACAACATCCCAAAAACCTCCGAAGCTTGGTCCATCGTAGCACTCCGAAACCACACCAACGTCATCATGAAGAAGAAACCCGTCTTCACCTGTCGGAACCCATCCCACAAACGCCGGGGCAACGGCAACCGACCCTGGTGATCGTGAAAATGTCCGCCCACAAACTCCAACTTCTTGAAAACAAAGCGATCAAACAAATACAAAAAACCCTGTGCCAACCCAAACGCAATCATCGTCCCGTTCGCCCCATGCCACAGCCCACTGGTGAAAAACACCAACATCGCAGCCATCGCCAACACCCACGGACCGCGCTTGTTTCCCCCCACCGGAATGAAAATGTAATCCCTAAACCACGTGCTCAACGAAATATGCCAACGCTGCCAAAATTCAGGTATGCTCTTGGCAATGAATGGCTTGTTGAAATTGTCCATCAAATGAATCCCAAACAACAAAGCACTGCCCTGCGCCAACAGCGAATACCCAAAAAAATCACAATACACCTGAAACGTAAAATAAAAGGTCGCCAACCAAGCCTCAGCCTGCGTATACGCCGTATGATCCGCATAAAACACATCCACCACCGTAGCCAAATTATCAGCCACCGCCACCTTCAAAAACAAGCCGTAAATCAATAGCCTGGCCCCGTTTCGCACATCCTCCCACCGCGGCATATAATCCGAAAACAACTGAGAATGTAGCTTGCCAAAGCGCTCGATCGGACCGGCAACCAACTGCGGAAAGAACGACACATACAGCATAAACTTGGGCAAATTGTGCTCCGCCTTCTCCTGTCCGCGATACACATCCACCACATAGCTGATGCTCTGAAACGTATAAAATGAAATCCCCGCCGGAATGGTGTATTTACCCAGTTCCACGATCCACGCCGTAGCATTGTGATCGCTCATCCATCGCACCATCGCCGAATCGCCCAAAGCGAAGTCCAAGTACTTGAACATGAACAACATCGTTAGGTTGCTACCAATGCTAAACCACAGCCAAAACTTGCGCCACCCCCCGATATCCTGTCGCTCCACCCGCATCCCACACCACCAATCAATCACCGATGTGAGCAACATCAACCCCGCAAACTCAATCTTCCAATAACCGTAAAAGTAATAACTGACCAGCAACAGCCAGATCCATCGATGCTTGATGGGCAAGAGAAAATAACTCAGCCATACCAGTGGCAAAAACAACCAATATACGACCGAGTTGAATAGCATCCGCGGTTGCGAATATACTTATTCTACCACCAAATGACTGCGGTAAGTGGCATCGGACATGGTTAAAACGACCAAATAATGACCGTTCATCCACGATGATGTTTCAATTCGATCGCCCTGCGTCCATGCACCCTCGTAGACCAATCTGCCCGCAAGATCCATCACCCGCAATTGCCCTGTAGCAACCCGACTCCCCTCAACCACAACCTCAAATGCACCCCGCACGGGGTTGGGCATCACCTTGCAAACGGCTTGTTTCTCCAAAGTCGAAGCCGATGCGGTTGCTTTCCACTGCGACAAATAAGGGTTGTTGATTTTTTTGTCGAGGTACACCTTCCAGTCACCCGCCGCCAATGTGATGGCCTGGTTCGCGCCCGTCACCTGCAAACTATCCCCGCTCATGTAATCGTACCACCAACCCGTGTGAGCAAACGTCACCGAACTGGTGCTGCTGGTCACATCAAAATTTCCGATGACCACCGTATTCAAATCCACATGGTTGAGATTCAACTTCTTGAAAAACCCGCCGCTGCTGAAAAAATAAGTCGTGGGCTTGGCCACCCCCAACTGCGTCGCCTTCAAATGGTTGATGGCCGCAATCTTGAAATAGGTCTTCCTGCGCGTAGCATCCGCCGTCCAATAGTCCCAACGCACAGGCTTGTTGGCCAACCTACAGGCATCTTGCACTGTTACCCCATCCTCGCACGTGTTGATGCTATAATCGTAAGCCAATTCATCGAACTGCCAAATCATTTTGGGTCCGGGTGTGGCAAACAAAAAACCGTAAGCCATCGCCACGCGAGGCACATAGATGGGCGATGTTTTCACGCTATAACCCGCCACCACATTGCCGAATGTCTTCGATTTATAAGCCATCCGTTCTTCGTCGTGACTTACCGCATATCCAACCAAATGACGGTTGCTCCAGCCCCGTTTGCTCGCGTCGATCGCCCAGCCAAAGTCGTTGCTGCTAAAGCCGATCACGGCCTCGTTCACATTGTAATTGCCATTGCCCCACAACATCATCCCCTTGGCTTGCAACACCTGCTCCTCAGAATTATCGGCAAAATGCTCCAAAATGGTATAGGCCCCGGGCGATACCGCTTGGATGGTGTTGTTGTAATCAGAAAGAATATCGATGCGCGATTGGTCGTAGGCCGACATCTTACCTGCATCCGTTCCAGAGTAGGTTTGGGTCATTCCCTTGCTCAAATCGAAGCGAAACCCATCCACATGAAACTCGTTCAACAAATAGGTGAGCGTGCGCTTGGTGTAATACTTGGTGGCCGCCGATTCATGGTTGAAATCATAGCCCACGTTGTATGGGTGTTTGGCATCCACATTCAGGTATGGACTGTTTCCAGCCGGTTTTCCCGTAGCCGCATCCCAATACATGTTGGTTACAGAGGCAGTGCCAAATGCATGGTTGTAGACCACGTCGAAAATCACCGCGATGCCGTTTTGGTGACAAGCATCTACCAAGGATTTCAGGGCGTCGCGCGTGCCATAATACTTGTCGATGGCCATGTGACTGACTGTATTATAACCCCAGCTTAAATTGCCTTCAAACTCACACACGGGCATCAATTGTAGCGCCGTGATCCCCAATCGCTTCAAATAGGGCAGGGTGTCCTGAATGGCCTTGAACGTCTGTGCCTTGGTGAAATCCCGGGTCAAGCACTCATAAATCACCAACCGATCTTTGTCGGGACGTTGAAAGTTCACCTTACTCCAAGCAAAAGCGGGGGCCGCCGTTTGTAAAACACCCACCCAACCTTGGGTTTTGTTTTTGGGATAGAGCTTTAACTTGGGATAATTCGCAGCGGGGATATAAGCGTCGTCCCACTCACTCAACAACAGCGTAGCAAAAGGATCGGCCACGCGCACTTTGCCGTCAATCCAATATTGAAAGCCATATTCCACGCCTTTTTTCAGTCCGCCGATGCGCTTCCACCAGATGTTATCGCTCGATGAAAAGTTCATGAAATACGCGGTATCGGTGCCCCAGTTGTTGAAATCACCAATGACGTAAACATAATTTTTATACGGGGCGTACAGTGCCAGCAACACGGTAGAGTCATCCAAGTAATTGACCCCTTGTTCCATGCCCGATGGCAGAGCCGCTTGCACCACGGTTGGATTTACGGTGAAATAAAGGGTATCAAACGCGGTAAAAGTGCTGTATTTCGCGGCGAAGGCAAGCACGTTTTTTCCCACTTTCCAGTTCGATATGCTGGCTTGAAAACTGTCTTGCGTATTGCTTTTTCTCAAGGTATCACCGTTCAGCAGCAGGGCGATGTCGCACACGCGACTGCTCCAAACCTCTATTTTCTGGGTGCTGCCGCTGGCGATAATGTTATCACGCGTTTCTGGCAGGGTGAATTTTGCGGCCAAACCGGTAGAGTATATCGGGGTAAAAATATCGGTGCCATTGGCGCTCCTACCCACTTTGCTGCCATCGGCATTTCTGAAAACGAAGGCCATTTGCAAAATGACTTCGCTGGCGCCGAAGGCGCCGCCCTGCGAATAAAAATCCTTCACATGATAGCGAATCTTCCATAGGTCGTTGCCCATGTAAGTCATTTTGGTGCGGTTGTCCGCCGTGCCCCAGGTACCCACCACATGCTTCCAATCGCTGCCACTGGTGCTGGCCGTAGTGACCACACCCGTGTGTGCATAGACCTGACTCGCCCCCACCAAGGCACCATTGCCCAACTTGGCATTATAAACAATGGTTACCGTATCGGTTTCTTTGGGGAATACCGGACTGACCGACAAAACCTGGGCCGTCAAACGAGACAAAGCCATTACCGACAATACCAACAACAGAGAAATTCGTTTCATATTCTTCTCAAAGGTAAACAATAAGTGTCAAACCGACAATAATCCCCGTCCGAGATGGGTGACTTCCATAATGAATACCTCAGCACCTGTTATTTTTTGACGAAAAATTCGCACTAGATCCAATGTCATTCAAGGGTGATGAATGTCACCCCGATTCATAAAAAATATGCGAACTTTGTATGGCACAAACCCCTCGGGATGCCAGAAAACATGACTACAGAGCAATCCAAGGATCCACTGTCGACCTCCATCCACCACAACACCTATCCGGTGATGGGCATGACCTGTGCCGCTTGCGCGGTGAGTTTGGAGCGTTATTTGGGAAGTCAGACCGGCGTTGAAAAAGTGGTGGTGAGCTACCCCAACCAATCGGTTTATGTGGGTTTCAATACAGAAAAAATCACTGAGGCTCGCTTGGCGGAAGCGGCAAAAGAGATAGGCTATGAGCTCTTGTTGGGCGATTCGGCAAAGGATGGTACCAAGGCCGCGCTGCGCGCGGCCCTCACACTGCAAAAACTCAAATTAAAACTCCTCGTTGCCGCCCTCTGTACCGCCCCCATTTTCACCCTCTCCATGTTCTTCATGAATCGCCTCCCCCATGAAGGACTCATTCAACTGCTGTTATCCCTCCCCGTAATCCTGTTTGCGGGTCGCAACTTCTATACCTCCGCCCTTAAAAAACTCAAACACAAACAAACCAACATGGATACCCTGGTGGCCATCTCCACAGCCACTGCCTTCCTGTATTCTACCTATCAAGTTGCCCTATACTACCTCCAAACCCCCAATCATCAACACAATCATCACCACCCGCACTATTATTTTGAGTCCGCCACGGTCATTATCACCCTCATCCTGCTCGGTAAATACTTGGAAGAACGCGCCAAAAATCGCAGCGCCCATGCCATCAACGAACTCCTATCCCTGCAGCCCTCCCACGCCACCGTGGTACGAAACAACCAAGAAATATCCATCCCCTCCAGCGAAATTCTGCTGGGTGATTTCGTCATTATCAAACCCGGTGAACGCATCCCCGTTGACGGAAAAGTCCGCTCAGGCGACTCCCACATCGATGAATCGGCCATCACCGGAGAACCCCTGCCCGCCGCCAAAACCAAAGGCAGTCAAGTCTTCGCCGGAACCATCAACCAACAAGGCACCCTCAAAATTTTAGCGCAAAAAGTGGGAAGCCAAACCCTCTTATCGCAAATCGTAGCGCGCGTGGAACAAGCCCTCGGCTCCAAACCCCAAATCCAACACCTGGCCGATCGCATCTCCTCCGTGTTCGTGCCCACCGTGGTCATCCTCGCCGTTGCCTCTGCCCTCTTCTGGACCTTCTTCCCGCTAAATAGTCCCACCGGATTCGCCCTTACCACATTCATCAATGTGCTCATCATCGCCTGTCCGTGTGCCCTCGGACTCGCCACACCCACTGCCCTCACCGTAGGCATCGGCAAAGGAGCCAAACAAGGTATTTTGGTGAAAGACGCCCAAGCCCTGGAAAAAGCAGCGAAGATTACAGACATCGTCTTCGACAAAACAGGCACCCTCACCCAAGGCAAACCCACCGTGGAGCGCTTGCACCTGTTTGCCACACCGGAATTGTCTGACACCCACATCCTACAACGCCTGTTTGCCCTAGAAAAGCAGTCCGAACACCCGCTGGCCCAGGCCGTGGTAACCCATCTATCGCAGCAACCCATAGAACCGCTCGAAATACAACAGTTCCGAAACTTGCCGGGCAAAGGCCTCGTGGCCGAGTGCCAACAGCAACCCCTCATGCTGGGATCTTGGGATTGGATTTCCAACAACTGCCACCTTTCCATTGGCCGCCATCAAGCGGATATCGCCCAAGATTTGCTCAACCAAGCCCAAACCGTGGTGGCACTGTCAACCCAAACCGAATTGTTGGCCCTAGTTGGCCTATCCGATGCCATCAAAGACGAAGCAATTTCCACGGTATCCGCATTACAAAAAGAGGGATTCCGGGTGCATATGCTCACGGGCGACAACCCACAAACGGCCCAAAAAATCGCGGCGCAATTGGGGATCAACAGCGTGATTGCACAAGCCCTACCCAACACCAAATTCGACTTCATTCGACAGCTTCAATCACAAAACCGCATCGTAGCGATGGTAGGCGATGGCATCAACGACGCGCAAGCATTGGCGCAGGCCGACGTGAGTT
>JAHEMG010000043.1 GCA_024643755.1 Flavobacteriales bacterium
ACGCGGTATTCACGGCTTAATCCCGCACTGAGGGTGTCGGTCCAATTGGTGACCGTTCCGGCGAGGGTGGCATCCGGACCTTTCCAAGCGTTGTTGGCATGGATGAAATCGCGGTGGTAGACCACGTAGTTTCCGGTATAGCCATCATTGGGCCACTTCAGGGTGATTGTGCCATCGCCATTGGCGGTAGCGGCCACTTGTACCACTTGTGTTTTGGCAACTTGGCCCATCAATGTGGTAGAAAAAAGGACAAGGAATAACAGCGTGAACAGATGCAATGTGCGCTTCATGGTTTTCAAATATATGGCATATTTTAAAAGTCGATCGGTTTTGTGGATTCTGTGTGTATGAACATGAACGAAATCGCTTATTTTCGCAACCAAATTTGAAATGAAACAGTTTAGACTAGTATCGATGCTCCTTTTGGGACTGTTTGCGGTCCAATCGTTTGCCCAAACCGCAGCGCCAAAGCCCAAAAAACCAGCCGTTAACGAACAAAAAGAAATTTCTCCTGCTGTTCAGATTTATTTTGAAACCAATAAATCGGTGATCAAACCCGCGGAGTTGGCGAAGTTGAAAAAGTTGCTCGATACCTTGGATTCTAAAGATGAGTATCGTTTGATTTTGACCGGCCATACGGATTCTTCAGGAAATGACGAGTTGAATTTGAAGTTGTCTCAAGCGCGTGTAGACAATGTGTACCAGTACTTGGTGGACAACGACATTGATGCTGATTGGATGAACCGTCAGTATTTCGGTCGCGCCAAGCCCCGTGAAAAAGAGGAAACTTCAGAGGACAAAAAGGCAAAAAACCGCCGGGTGGAAATCACCATCTTGGAAAAGCCAAAGCCCGTTGAGAAGCCAAAGCCAAAACCTGTTTACAAAGATACTTGCACGGTAGATACCACCATTTATGTGAATGGCGTAGGAATGACCATGAAGGTTTGTGATTTCAAGAAAATGTGTCCCCGCGGTGCCACCAACTGCATCAAAATCAAGAAGAACACATCCATTGAAGAGTTGATCAGCAGCGGAACGCCATTGACCACCGCCAAAAACGAGGGTTTGAATTGGGCGGGTGCTTACGAGGTGCGTATGCCTGGTGATACTTGTTCTGCAGTGCCTGTGACGATGACCATCGCCATGGATGCCGCTACATACAAAAAAGCAAAATTGCAGGTGTATACCCGTGACGGTGAGACAAACATCAAACCCGATAAAACCAAGAAGTTGGGTGTAGCCAAAGGAAAAGAGCAGATCAAGTATTCTTTCCCATTGACTTGTAATGGTTCTTATTTCATCTGCGGTCCTGCCGGCAAATCGAAAAAAGCCATCATATTGGACAAAACCAAAAGGGCTGAAGAGATGTTTATCATTTCACAGAGTACCATGGCCATCATTCCTTGTAAGAAAATCGGTGCAGGTAAATGGGAAGTATCGTACAGTAAAATTGAAGATCCAACCTTGACAGTAAAAATGTCTGACGGTGAGACCATTGTTTCTGACATCAACATGAACAGCATTCGCAAAATGAAAAAGCCAGGTATTTTGCGCAAGAAGTACAAAGTAAAAGGAAAACATCTTCAGGGTTAATTCTGACCAATGGAAAAACTAACCAATCGTTCACGCCAGGTCGTGGACAAAAAAATGACCTTTGCTGAGCAAATTTATTTGCCTGCAATTTTGGGGGGAATGTGGATTACGTTGAAGCATTTCTTCCGTAAGCCCGCTACCTCTCAGTATCCAGAACAGGTACGTCCTAGAGCCGAAGTATACCGCGGTCAGCATGTGTTGAAGCGCGATGAACAGGGCAAGGAGCGTTGTACTGCTTGTGGATTGTGCGCCGTTGCCTGTCCGGCCGAAGCCATCACCATGGTTGCTGCCGAGCGCGAAAAAGGTGAGGAGCATTTGTATCGCGAGGAAAAATATGCGGCCACTTACGAGATCAACATGTTGCGTTGCATTTTCTGTGGGTTGTGTGAAGAAGCTTGTCCAAAACAGGCCATTTTCCTTACCGATAGAATTGTGGATGCAGAGTTTGGCAGGGAAGATTTCATTTACGGCAAAGACAAATTGGTTGAGCCGGTAGATGCGAGAGTGGATATTTCTAAGCGACAAGTTTGGTCAAAACAATCATAAGATGATGCAGAATTTACCCATACCATTTTTGGTATTATCGTTTTTAACGATTCTGTCGGCCCTTTACGTGGTCACCAGCAAGAATCCAGTACACAGTGTATTGGCATTGATATTTACATTTTTCACCATTTCGGCGCATTATGTATTATTGAACGCCCAGTTCTTGGCCATTGTTAATTTGATCGTTTACGCGGGGGCCATCATGGTATTGTTCCTGTTTGTATTGATGTTGTTGAACTTGAGCAAGGACACCGAGCCGGTAAAATCGAATTGGTGGGGTATTGCGGCGGCCATTTCTGCTGGATCGTTGTTGTTGATCATTACAGCGGCTTTCCAAGTGAGTGGTGAGGCGGTTGCGAAGAATCCCGTGGAAGGTTTGGGTTTGGTAAAAGCATTGGGTAAGGTGTTGTTCACCCGTTTTGTGGTGCCTTTTGAGCTGACCGGTATTTTGTTTTTGGCGGCCATGGTGGGTGCTGTTTTGTTGGGCAAAAGAGAAAAGGGCAATGATGTCTTGATCTCAAAAGAAGAATCTAAGGGATGAGTATATTGAATATTTTTAATCAAGTCGAGATTAGCCACTATATCTATCTCAGTACAGTGTTGTTCTGTATTGGTTTGTTTGGTGTGCTTTTCAGACGCAATGCCATCATTTTATTGATGTGTATTGAATTGATGTTGAATGCGGTAAACTTGTTGTTTACGGCGTTTTCATCGTATATGGGTGATTCTGACGGACAGATATTCGTTTTTTTCATCATGGTAGTAGCGGCAGCGGAGGCTGCGGTGGGCTTGGCGATCTTGGTGTTGGTTTACAGACATACCAGGAGTACTGATGTAAGTTTTTTGGACCGTTTGAAAGGATAGGGATATGTTGACATTGATGATTTTTTTACCGCTTTTGGGTTTTGTGATCAACGGCACCCTGGGTAAATTTTTGCCCAAAGCGATTTCAGGTGGGTTGGGAACAGCAGCAGTGTTTGGTTCTTTCATACTCGCTTTGATGAGTTTTATGGACTTGTCAGGTGCGGTTCCAGCCGTGGCTGCGGTTCACACGAAATTGTTCACCTTCTTGCACGTGGGTGGTTTTCATGTAGATTTTGCCTTCCAATTTGATCGTTTGTCGGCCGTGATGACATTGATTATCACCGGTATCGGCACATTGATTCATTTGTATTCGATTGCTTATATGCACGAAGACGAGGGTTTTTATAAGTTCTTCGCATACTTGAACTTGTTCATTTTCAACATGTTGGTGCTTGTTTTGGGCGCTAACTATTTGATGTTGTTCTTTGGATGGGAAGGTGTAGGATTGTGTTCTTACCTGTTGATCGGATTCTGGTACAAGAATGTGAACTATGGCAAAGCTGCCAGAAAGGCCTTTATCATGAACCGCATTGGTGATTTGGGTTTGTTGATGGGCTTGTTCTTGATTTACGATACCTACGGCACCTTTGAATACCAAGATTTGTTCGCCAAAGTATTTGCAGGATCGGCTTCTGCAACCGGCGTAAATACAGCCATTGCCTTGTTGTTGTTCATCGGCGCGATGGGTAAGAGTGCCCAAATTCCTTTGTATACATGGTTGCCTGATGCGATGGCGGGACCAACACCGGTATCGGCATTGATTCACGCAGCAACGATGGTAACAGCCGGTATCTATTTGGTGATTCGTTCTGAAGCCATTTATGCCTTGTCGCCCATCGCCCGCGATGTTGTGATGTGGATTGGCTTGGCTACTTCGCTGATGGCGGCATTGATTGGCTTGAAGCAAAACGATATCAAAAAAGTGTTGGCATACAGTACCGTGAGTCAGTTGGGATTGATGTTCATCGCCCTGGGATGTGGTGCTTATACTGCGGCTTTGTTTCACGTAATCACCCATGCCTTCTTCAAAGCGTTGCTGTTCTTGGGATCGGGTAGTGTGATTCACGGAATGCACCATGAGCAGGATATCCGCGAAATGGGTGGCTTGAGAAAGAAAATGCCCATCACTTATTTGACTTTCTTGATAGGAACTTTGGCCATCACAGGATTTCCATTCCTGTCGGGCTTCTTTTCAAAAGACGAGATATTGATGTCGGCTTTCGCCCACAACAAACTGGTGTTTGGTTTGGCGTTGATCAGCGCGGGAATTACCGGTTTCTATATGTTCAGAATGTTCTTTGTGACCTTCCACGGTACCTACAGAAATCACCACCATCCCATCGAAAAAGTACACGAAAGTCCGTTGTTGATGACCTTGCCCTTGATGATTTTGGCTGTGCTTTCAGTGGTTGGCGGCGTGATCAATTTGCCTCATTATTTGGGCGAATCGATTTCGGGTGGCTTGCATCATTGGTTGAGCGATGATGGATTGGGACATTTTTCTCCCATCTTGATGTACCCTGAGCACGCGATTGAGTTATCGCACACTGCAGAAATTGGCCTGTTGGCGATGGCTGTGGGTGTGTTTGTAATTGCATTTTTGTATACCCGCAACAAGTACGTTGTAAAAGGGGCTGTACCTGAGTCTGATGCTGACCAAATGGGCATGGGCAAAGTACTCGCCAATAAGTTCTACGTGGATGAAGCGTATGATACAGCATTTGTATCGCCCATTGAAGCAGTAGGCGATGTGGTAGGCGATTACGTGGATGAAAAAGGGGTGAAAGGTTTGGTAGACGGGGTAGGTAGTGGCTCGAATTTCGTTAGTCGCACCCTCTCGAAAATCCAAAATGGAAACATTGAATATTATTTGGTTTATATGGTGATTGGTGTCGCCCTGTTGTTGGCTTTTAATCTATTTTAATCATGGAAGTTATCCTCATACCTATATTGGCTTCCATCGCAGTGATGGCCTTGGGCAAGAAGAATCAAATTTGGTTGTCGGCCCTGTTATCGATGTTGCCATTGATTTTTATCACGCAGTTCTTCAATCGCGTGGGTGTGGATGGTGGTTGGAAGACCCTGTTCGATCAGCCCTGGATTTCAGACAATATACGCTTTACCACGGGTTTTGACGGACTTACGGGTTTGCTGTTGGTGCTGACAAACGTATTGGTCCCTGTGATTGTATTGGGCGGTATTCGCAACGATGAGCATCGCGTAAAAATCACCGCGCTAACCTTGTTTATGCAAGGCGCATTGAACGGTGTTTTCATGGCTCAGGACGGATTGATGTTCTACATTTTCTGGGAGTTGGCCTTGATTCCAATCTACTTCATCACGTTGACCATGAGTGGAGCAAATGCGTTTAAAATTACGTTGAGGTTCTTCATCTACACGTTTGTGGGGTCTTTGGCGATGTTGGCGAGTTTGATTTACTTGTTCCTGCATACGGCGAACTTCTCATTTTCGTTTGAAGCATTGCGTGCGGTAGAATTGTCGCATACCGAGTCCATTTTTGTTGGCGGAGGCATTTTGTTGGCCTTTTTGGTAAAGATTCCCGTATTGCCATTCCATTCTTGGCAGGCCGATACATATACCAATACGCCTGCAGCAGGTACCATGTTGTTGAGCGGTATCATGTTGAAAATGGGTATCTATGGCCTGTTGCGTTGGTACATGCCATTGGCGCCTGAGAGCATTGAGTTTTTCCAACCCTGGGTGATAGGATTGTCCGTTGCCGGTGTGTTGTATGGGGCTTTGATTGCTATCCGACAAAAAGACATGAAGCGATTGGTGGCTTTCTCATCTTTGTCGCACGTAGGATTAATCGTGGCGGGGATTTTCACCTTGACATTGGAAGGATTGGAAGGCAGTGCCTTGCAGTTGTTTGTTCACGGTATCAATGTCGTGGGATTGTTTTTGGTGATTGAATTGATCGAACGCAGCACTGGAACCCGCATTTTGGGTGAGTTGGGTGGATTGGCCAAGAACAACCGTTTGTTCATGCTCTTTTTCATGTTGATTGCACTGGGAACAGTTGCCGTACCCTTCACAAATGGTTTCCCTGGGGAGTTGTTGTTGTTGAAGTCTTTGTATGCTTACCGACCCAATCTTTCTTTGTTGGCTGGTTTAACGATCATCTTGTGCGCGGTATACGTGTTCAGAATGGTTCAGTTTAGCATGTTCGGTGAGGGCAAGGGGGAAGTAGCAAGTTTAAAATGGAATGAAATATTGGCTTTTGGAATCATCGCTGTGTTTATCATGGGGTTGGGTTTTATGCCACAAATGTTAATAGATATCGTGCACAACAGTATTGTACAAATTGGTCAGTGGGTTTCTGAAGCAAGGGGGGTATTGTCATGATCGCCTTGTTTGTAACCTTTTTCAGCGCCGTAGTGTTGCTGTTTTTGGGTCTGAATAAAAAAGAATCGAGTTTCTCCGTGTTCGCGGCGATCGCTTTGTTTATTTCGGCCGCCCTTTCATGGTCTTGTTCAGCCGGATTGACGAGTTTTCCCTTGTTGGAATCATGGGTTCCTGCAAACATGATGTTGTTTGGCAAAGAGCAGCACTTGTTCAATGCCTTGCTCGCTTTTGTGGTTGGATTTATCGTTTTGATGTTCAGAAAGAACGAAGCTGTGGGCAATGATCAATTGGGTTTGATGATGTTCAGTTTGTGCGGTGCGTACATGATGGTTTCTTATCAGCATTTGGTGATGTTGTTTTTGGGGATCGAAGTGTTGTCGATTCCGTTGTTTGTACTTGCGGGTGCCAACAAAAATCAATTGTCGTCCAACGAAGCAGCCCTAAAGTATTTTCTGATGGGTGCGTTTTCTACCGGGATTTTCCTGTTGGGAACTGCGTTTATCTATGGCGGTACCGGCTCTTTGGAGTTGGAAACGATGGGTATCAAGCCCAGCTTTATGCACGCGATGCAGGGAATGCCCTTGCCGGTATTGATCAACGCGGGTATTGTATTGATGAGTGTAGGGCTGTTGTTTAAAGTGGCTGCTGCGCCCTTCCATTTCTGGGCTCCCGATGTATACGAAGGAAGTCCAAACCGCACTACCGTATACATGGCAACCGTGGTTAAAATCGCCGCTTTTGTTGCTTTTTATCGCTTCCTGACCACTTTTGGTGGCATTGCTAGCGCTTGGAAAGGTTGGATGTCGGTGTTGGGTGCTCTGACCATTTTGTGGGGCAACTTGGCTGCCTTGAATCAAACATCCGTGAAGCGTACTTTGGCTTTTAGTAGCATTGCACATGCCGGTTACTTGGTGATGTTCTTGTTGATGGCTGATGGTACCAATACTTGGATTTTATTGTTCTACGGTTTCGCGTATGCCCTGGC
>JAHEMG010000044.1 GCA_024643755.1 Flavobacteriales bacterium
GCCCGAACAAAGCTTGACCGCCCTGCGCAATTTTTTCGATGTAGGTGCGATGCGATCGCTGTTTCCCGCAAACGACACTACCCGACCGAACGCGAGCGCTAATGGCAGTGGCAGCGCCAACCGATACGTGAATACCAACGCCAATGACAACCCCATTTGGGGACCATACGGATTCCGCGACGCCTTCTGCGCCAAAGAAAACTGGGTCGCCAATAGCTACCTCGCCATCGATCAAGGTCCCATCGTGGTCATGATCGAGAACTATCGCTCCGGCCTATTTTGGAACCTTTTCATGGGCATTCCCGAGATCCAAAAAGGACTCAAAACACTAGATTTCACATCGCCACATATCAAACCATAACCCTCAGTAAAAAAGTATATGTCACGCATACTCACAACCCTGATCGCCCTGAGCGCAACCACCCTCGCGGTGGCGCAATCAGCCAAAACCAAACCGGCCAAACCCGGCAACAAAGCCAATACCAACGCATCGTCAAGCACACACTATTGGCATCTCCCAGATACTCTGGGCATGCATAAATATGTGTCGGACCTCATGGCCAAAATGACGTTGGAGGAGAAAATCGGACAGTTGAACCTCCCCACGGTGGGATTTGACGTAACCGGTCCGGTGCTGTCGAAAGACGTGGAAGGCAAAATCCAAAAAGGTATGGTGGGTGGCGTATTCAATACCTTCACCCCAGTGGCTGTGCGCAAACTGCAGCAAAAAGCCATCAAAGAAACCCGCCTCGGCATACCGCTGTTGTTTGGGTTTGATGTGATTCACGGACACAGAACCATCTTTCCCATTCCTTTGGGATTGAGCTGTACCTGGAACATGGATTTGGTATCGCAAACAGCCAAAGTGGCCGCGGTGGAAGCAACGGCAGACGGACTCAATTGGACCTTTTCGCCGATGGTAGACATCGCCCGGGATCCGCGTTGGGGAAGGGTGAGCGAAGGCGCCGGCGAAGACCCTCACTTGGGATCCGCTGTGGGTGCCGCTATGGTGAGGGGCTATCAAGGCAACCAACAATTCCAACTCAATCAGCCCAACAACATCTTGGCCTGTGTGAAACATTTCGGTCTGTATGGTGCCGCCGAAGCCGGCCGCGATTACAACACCGTGGACATGAGCACCTACAAAATGTACAACGATTATTTCCCGCCGTATAAGGCCTGTATCGACGCAGGTGTTGGCTCAGCGATGGCATCGTTCAACGACATCAATGGCATGCCCGCTACCTGTAACCGCTGGCTTTTGACCGATGTGTTGCGCAAAGAATGGGGCTTTAATGGCATGGTGAGCACCGATTATACGGGTATCGCCGAACTCATCAATCACGGAATGGGCGATGAAGCCACCGTGGCTGCAAGGTCGGTGTACGCAGGATCTGATATGGACATGGTATCAGAACTGTTTTTGAACAAATTGCCCGAGTTGGTGAAGAGCGGAAAAGTGAGCGAATCCACCGTAGATTTGGCCTGCAGGAGAATTTTGGAAACCAAATATCGCTTGGGATTGTTCCAAGATCCTTATAGAAATCTGAACGACAAAGCGCCCGCGCAGTACCACCTATCCAATGAGCACAGAAATGTGGCCTACCAAGCAGCGGTGGAGTCGTTTGTGTTGCTTCAGAATGGCCAAGGGGCACTCACAAAACCAGTTGAAGGCGCGGCTTTCGAGACCAAAACACCAGCCAACTTGTTGCCATTGAATGTAAACTCCAAAGTGGCATGGATCGGTCCTTTCATCAAAGACAAACGCAACCTCATCGGTAACTGGAGCGGCGCTGGCGATCACCAAAAAGCCATCAGTTTGTGGGAGGCATTGCACAAGGGTGCCAAGTGGGATGGTCAAGTTCTTCAGGGCGATGTCAATGTGTATGAGGGATTGCCGAAAGTGAATATCGACAACCGGAATTTGGCGGGCGAGGGAGACAACCAATATGCGTTGGGCTGTAACATGTTGGAGGATCCTGCATTGATCGCTCGATTGAACGAACACGGCGGGATGATTGAGAAATCAGAAAAATCGACGGATGCGTTGATCCAGGAAGCGGTTGAATTGGCGAAGCGATCAGACGTTGCGGTGTTGTATTTGGGCGAAACCTTCGGCATGAGTGGCGAAGCAGCCAGCAGAAGCAACATCCAATTGCCAGAAAATCAGAAGAAATTGTTGCGTGCCGTAGCGGCTACAGGGAAACCCATCGTGCTGTTGGTAATGACAGGCAGACCGCTGGATTTGAGCGAAGAAGTGGGATTGGCCACGTCCATCATGGTGACATGGTTCCCAGGAACACAAGCGGGCATGGCTGTGCGTGATGTGTTGTATGGTGAAAAATCGCCCAGCGGAAAACTGACGATGACGTTTCCGAGATCGGTTGGACAGGTGCCTATCTATTACAATGCGAAGAACACGGGCCGTCCGTTCGATGAAAAGCAAAAGTATACTTCGAAGTATTTGGACATTCAGAATACGCCTTTGTTTGCTTTCGGACATGGGTTGAGTTATGGCAGTACTGCATTGGGATTCGGCGGGAACAGTTTAAGCAGCGACACGTTTGTGTTGGACGCGACGGCGGCAAACGCCCAAGTGGAATTCGATGTGGTGGTGTTGCATGCTGGAGGACAATCACACAGCGAAACGATTCAGTTGTACACGCATCAGCGCAGTGCCACATTGACCAGGCCTTTGAAGGAATTGAAGCGCTTCATAAAGATTGCTTTGACTACGGAAGACAATGTCAACGCAAGAGAGATCAAGGCAGTGACTTTCACGCTGAGCGCGAAGGATTTTTCTTACTTCGATGAATCTGGGAAGCCCATTTTGGAGGCCGGCCTATACGATGTTTGGATTGGCACTGCATCAGACCAACTGCCTTTGCACAAGGTGGTGAAGGTGGTGAAGTAAACTATTTTTACGGATTTTCGCAAAAAATCAATTTTTGATTACGGATAATCCGTAATTCCTCTAAGTGCGTAACATCTACATTTGTTTGGATGGCAACGAACAAGGAAATCACCAAAAAAACGAAGCAGTTTCAGATTTCGGACATTTCCTATCCGGCGGCTTTTCACACTGCTGCTGGAATGTATTTTGAAGATATCGAAGGCAATCGCGTGATGGATTTCAGCTCTGGCTATGGCGTAAGTAACATTGGCTGGCAACATCCGCAGATGCTAAAGGCCATGGAGAAACAGCTCAACAAGAGCAATTACTGCCCGCCGTGGATGCCCTCAGAAGAATCCGCAAACCTTGGCGAACGATTGGCAAATTTGGTTTCTGTGCCCAACGCACTTTGTATGAGAGCTACAGGGGGTGCTGATGCCAACGAAATTCTGTTAAAATCAACTTACGGCAATAACAAAGGCGATGTTCTTTCGTTTGAAATGTCTTATCACGGTGGGACGCATGCAACCATCGGCCTTGGGGAACCGGTGAAATTCAACCTACCACATGTTGCGCCTTCCTATTATTCTTACAAAATTCAACCACCACATTGTTTCAAATGTCCTTGGGGACAAAATCCAAATGCTTGTCAATTTCAATGTGCTTCGGCGATTGATTCTGCTTTGCAAAACAACCCCAATATCAAAACATTTTTCGCTGAACCCGTCATAGGCAGCGGTGGTGTAATTGTTCCGCCAAAGGGTTATTATTCTAGGGTTGAAGAAATTTGTTCTCAGCGAGGTGTAACGCTTATTTTCGATGAAGTTCTTACAGGGATGGGGCGCACCGGGTCTTGGTTCGCACACCAAAAATTTGATGTCGCGGTGGATGGCGTTTCATTGGCCAAAGGATTAAGTTCAGGATACGCGGCTTTGGGCGCGGCCATCATGGACGCCAGCAAAATGGGAAATGACAAATCAGCGGATGATGTTTCCTCGAGTTTTGCATGGACACCTTTTAGTTGTGCGATATCGCTCGAAACAATAAGGATCATTGAATCGGAAAACTTGGTCGCCAACGCAGAAATTCAAGGGAATTATTTGGGAAGAGAAATACGTGCTATCCTTAACAAATATGCAGAGCAACAATTGGGGGAAGTGCGTCAATGTGGACTTATGATCGGTGTGGATTGGAACGAAAATCCCGGTTTAAGTATGCGATTTCTGCTGAAAATGTTGAAGCGCGGACTGATGTGGTGTGCTTCTTGGGATTACAATACGATGATTGCTTTACCCCCGCTGATTATTTCAAAAAGCGATTGCGACCATGCATTAAACATCATTGAAGACACCGCGAAAGAGATGTTCCCGAAGCGATAATCTATTTCGCAAATTTCTCTGAAAGACAACTGATTTTATTTGGTTTTTGGATTTTTTGCAAAAATCAAAGTGTGTATTTTTTAAAATCATACACATTATGTAAATTTGGAATATGAACAAGATTCGGGTGAACATAACCGTTAGCAAGGACGTGCATGAGAAGGCCAAGTTCTTTTCTGCGAAGGAAGGAAAGAGCTTGAGTGAAAACATTGAGGATTTATTGGGTCAGTATAACAGTGAAAGGATGGAAAGTGTGGTTTCGGAGCCAATCACGGCGTACAGCACCTTAACGCCAATGCAGAGTTCAATTTTAAATATTTGCCGACAGTTACCACCTGAAAATCAGTCAGAAGTGGAGCACTTTGCTGAATTTTTATTGTCTAAAAACTCCAATCACAAGAAAAAAATAAGTTTATATGGCGTTTTCAAAGACCAGATATTCATGTCTGATGACTTTGACGAACCTTTAGAAATGTTCAATGACTATATGCCATGAAACACATCATTGATACGCATACACTACTGTGGTATCTTTCAGCAAACAAGCAGTTGTCGGCCACAGCTCATGATGCCATAGAAAATGAGGAAAATAACATATACATTAGTCAGGCTTCGTTGTTCGAAATTTCCATCAAGGTTAGTTTAGGCAAGTTACAATTGCCATGTGAATGGGATGAATTATTCTTTAAAATCAATACTATGGGTTGGACCATATTAAACATGGGAAATACAGATTTCGTTACGTTAAGTACACTTCCCTTTCATCATGCAGATCCATTCGACCGATTGATTGCATGTCAAGCACTCAACCAAAAAATTCCAGTCATTAGCAAAGACACCCGGCTCGACAGCTACGGAGTTTCAAGGATTTGGTAGACTCAGCATTGCAAATCTATCGCGATGTTGGTTTGTTAGTTTAGTCTATGGCAAGGACATTCTTGAAGGCTCGATGGGAAAACCTCATCATGGCAAACTACAACATCGACCCAACGATACTTTTGCCCTTTTTACCTGCAGGTGTAGAGTTAGACTTGTACGATGGTAAGGCATATGTCAGTCTGGTGGGTTTCATGTTCAAACGCAGTCGGATTTTCAACATCCCCATTCCTTTCATGGGCACATTTGAGGAAGTGAATTTACGGTTTTATGTCAAGCGGAAAGTAGATGGCACCTACCGACGTGGCGTTGTATTCATCAATGAAACCGTACCCTATAAACCTGTTGCCTGGCTAGCCAACAAACTTTACAAAGAACATTACATCGCCATTCCTACGAAACATCAGATTACTGCTGGTCCTAAAATCAAGTCGATCCGGTACGACTGGAAAGTAGGCCACTCATGGAATCACATCCAGGTAAACGCAAGCACTGCACCTCGCGAAATGTTGCGCGGGAGTCTAGAGGAATTCATATTTGAACACTACTACGGCTACACGAGACTGTCTTTGTCTGAGTCCCAAGAATACAAAATCAACCACCCCAGGTGGCAGGTAAACGACGTGATCGACAGCATGATTCATTGTGATTTTGAAAAAATGTATGGACCGGCCTTTAGCACGTTGAACAACCAAACCGCTGATGCCGTGATCATCGCGGAGGGGTCTGATATCAGCGTGGATTGGCAGCGCAAAAAATTCATCCACACTTAAGCGCGATGAAAAGTAAAATCTGTGCACTGTGTAAAACGGAACACACAACATTGTACCGAATACAAAATCAACCCGGAAAAATCTGGATATTTGTTTGCGAGTTGTGCTGTATTCAGGAAAAAGCAAAACCCCATTACCGTTATGGGGGCACTTGGAAGGGATACCGACACTAGAGATTCACAAAGACAAATCCATGAAAAAACTGCTATTTACACTGGTTATACTCATCGCAGCCCTGGGCTGCAACACCAAAACCACGAGCCAATCAGAATCTCAGCTACCGAAATACACTACCCTATCCAATGTGAGATTATACACCGGCCATGGCAAATGTGGCGATATCTTAATTCCTTCCGTTTCACGGCAGCAAGACAGCAAAGAGCGAGAGCAATTGCTGCGTGACATCATGAAAAAAGAGGGCTGGGTAATTATTTCTGCCTTCTCAACCAAAGAGGCTTTCAAGGAACGCAGTTGCGATTCTTTTCCTGATCGCGCACCGGCTTTTAAAGCGGGTTATCTGGGAAAAATTGATTTGAACGGCCAGTTTTACGAGTGAGCGATTATTTTAAAATTAATAATTTTCAAGTTTGTTTGCCTGACATCGAAATTAAAATTCCAACAACTACAAGAAAACTTGCGATTGTAAGTCCTAGCACAACGGTACCAACTACCCTCCATCCCTTTTTTGATGGTTTTGGATTATCCTTTTGTTTTATTTCTTGAGGTTTACCGTCTTCCAATTGAGAACTGGAAAGCGGAACAATTTCTTCCTTGGTTGGAATTTCAATCGTTTGTTGGGACACTTCATCTACAGGCGTAGCCTCGACCTGACCCGAATATATAGCAGCGGTTAATAACCAAACAATACTCAATATTATCTTTTTCACAAATCGAATGTACTGACTGTTAATCGTATGCAATTACGGAATATCGCAACTGAATCGTATTTTTTTACGGAATATCGCAAAAAGCAACTGTCATATGTTTTTATAACACCCTATCAATGACCTTAATATCGCTCCTATAACACTGGGATTCTCCCAATTCAGACTCAGTCAGCGCATAAAAAAAGGCCTCAACTTTCGTTGAGGCCTTTGCTTTTGATCGTGCACGCGTAGGGATTCGAACCCCAAACCTTCTGATCCGTAGTCAGATGCTCTATCCAATTGAGCTACGCATGCATTACTCTCCAAGGCTGCAAGGGTTGGGAACAACCCTGGAAAGGGGTGCAAATATAATCAATATTTGAACAATTTCAAATGAAATTCGGAAAAAACGAATACCAACCTTTTGTGTTAAATTGCAACACCATTCTTATGAAGAAAATCTGTTTACCCATCTTGGCATTCGCCCTCATCAGCGCCAATGCCTATGGCAATAAGCCACCAAAAAAACAAAAAGGT
>JAHEMG010000047.1 GCA_024643755.1 Flavobacteriales bacterium
GGTAAATCCGAGAAATTGATTTCTTGAACAATCGGGTCAGTCTTCAAATCGCTAGGCAAATCGCTTTTGGCCTTGTCAACCTGGTCTTTCACCTTTTGCTTGGCCTGATCCACCTTAACATCGGTATCAAATTCTACCGTGATGATGCTGAAATCCTGAATCGAGTTGCTCTTCAGTTTTTTCACACCGCTCACCGATTTGATTTTTTTCTCCAAAGGTTTGGTAATCAAATTTTCAATGTCCTTGGGCGATGAACCAGGATACACCGTTTGTACGATGATGGTAGGAATTACGATGTCGGGAAACTGCTCCTTCGGCAACGCATTGTAAGAGAAGATACCTGCGATACTGATGAAGATCGACAGGATATAGATGCTTGTTTTATTGTCGATACTCCAACTGGTGGGACCGAACTCTTTGAATTTTAATTTGCTCATGGGGTGGGGTTTAGTTGCCTTTCATCCATTCACCAGAAATGGCTTGACCGTCGTTCAATTCCTGATATCCAGCAGTGATAACCAAATCACCTTCGTTCAAACCGTCTAAGATTTCTGTCATGCCTTCGCTTGCTTTACCCACAGTAACTTTTCTGCGTTCTGCTACAAACGAATTGCTGCCATTTTTGGCAGGAACTGTCTTGGCAACAACTACATAACTGCCTGATTCTGTGGTCTGTACGCTGTTAGAGTTTACACTGATGGCACTTTTGTTCTCGTAGTCTACGATTTTCAATTTCGCGATCATGTTGGGCTTCAAATTCTCCACCTTGGGTAATTTGGTTTCAACACGGAAGGTGCGGTTCAAAGGATCAATAAACTTGGCAGCAAATGAAATGTTGGCGTCGATCTCTGATTTCAAATCAGGAAAGTAGATCTTGATTTTATCGCCGGCTTTGATCTTCTTAGAATGAGATTCAGCAACATCGGCTTTTACTTTGATGTTCGACATGTTCACAACGCGGAACAAAGGCATTCCAGGAGCCGCAGCTTGACCCACTTTGGCATCAGCGCTTTCCAATGTGCCGGTGATGGGCGATTTGATGTTGTACATGTCAATTTGGGCTTCCAATGTCTTCAAGCTCTTCTCTAGAGCCTCTTTTTGGTTTTTAGCCGATAGGTACTGTACTTCAGTGCCAACACCCTTTTCCCAAAGGCGCTTTTGTTTTTCAAACAAGGTGGTAACAAAGACCAATTGCTGATTCAATTCGTTTTTCCCTTGTGAAATAGCAGTGTTGTCGAGCTGCGCCAAAATTTGACCTGCGGTTACTTGCATTCCCGGTTGAACCAATACACGAACAATGGTACCAGGTACTTTGGGTGTAGCGATGGTGCTCTCATTGGCATCAGCTACGCCTTCAATGGCAATAAAACTCTGGAATAGGCCTTTCTTCACGGTAGCAACTTCAACCGTTTTGCCCATGCTAGCCACGCTGCCTGCATTGAGTTCCTTTTCCAATGAATTGGCCTCAGCTTGCAGTTTGGCAATTTCTTTCTTTAAGGTTTCCAGTTTCGCTTTTTTGGCTTCTGGACTGTTGGTTTTCTCTCCGCAAGCACTCATAAACAAGGCTGCGACTAAACTCATCGATATTATATAACGTTTCATGGATGGATTATTTAATGGGGGTGCCAGTGGCATGTTGAAGTTCAATTTTAGAAATTACTAGGTCGTAAAGGGCATTCATATAGTTGTTGTTTGCGGTGCGTAACTCTGTTTCAGCTTGCATCATCTCCAAAGCACTGCCTACACCTTCTTTATATTTCAAAGAAGCCTTCTCGTATATGCGCTGGGCCAAAGCCAAATTGGCTTTTTGGTTTTCAGCTTGTTTCATGTTTACCGAATACCCGTTTTTGGCATTCATGTATTCAAATTCTGCGAAGCGATCAAAATTCGCCATGTCGTTCTTGGCCTTTTCGATTTTGATGTTGGTCTCAGCCAATTTAGAGCGGGTCATTCCGCCAGCAAAAATGGGAACACGCAAATTCAAACCATACATTGATGAAGGCACCCATTCGTTGTTTGGGGTAAGGTTGCTCTGGAAGAAGTTAAACTCACTGCGCAACGTACTTTTTTGGTACTGATAAAAGCCCACCAAAGAGGGTAGTGCAGCAGCTTTGTAACGCTTGTTATCTAACTGTCCCAAAGTGATGCTCTGATCCAAAATGCGATGCTCAATTCGCTGACTGGCGTTGAATGTATTCATATCAAGTCCGCTCACATTCAAATAGGTTTCCAATTGCTCCAAATCATCGGTCAATTCCAATTCTGTGGTCATCGGCAACGCCAAATGAATTTTCAATGCATTCTTGGTGATGATGATGGCGTTTTGCAATTTTTCACGCTGCAAATACAAATTGCTCAATGTGAAATTCAAACGGTCAACATCCAAGGATTCAACAAAACCCTCTTTGTTCATCTCTTTCACTTCGTAGGCGCTCTTTTCCAACAAGGCGATGTTGGCTTCGATTACCGTTAAATTCTTTTGGGTTGATACTGCAGTTACATATGCCTTGGCGACATTCAATTGCAAGTCTTTCAACGATTTGGCTTTCAATAATTCGCTCATGCCCATGAAGGCCTTGGTGGCTTGAAGCCCAACGAAATAGGTGCCATCAAACAGCAATTGGCTCACACTCAAATTGGCGCTGCTGGCGAATTCCTGCTGAAAACGAATGAAAATGTAATCAGGTGCACTTGAGCCGGGAACTTTCGTGAAATTGTTTACCCAGTTACCAGGAATAGTCAAGTACTGCTGATAGCCCGCAGATGCACTCACCTGAGGTAAGCCATAAGAGGTGGTTTGCTTCACCGTTTCCTTGGCGATGTTAACGTCCAACTGGGCGTTCTTGTAAGTTGTGTTGTTTTGTTCAGCAAAAGTGATGGCCTCACTAAAACTGAACTTTCTGGCGTCCTGTGCCTTGGCGGCAACCGACCCAAAAATCAGTGAAAATATGATGATGCGTTTCATTGTGATGTTAACTTGTTTTAATATTCCAATCAATGGATTCGATGGTTTGTAACCCCTTAGCGGTACTGATGGAACGTAGATGGTATTTGATGATTTCGATGAGCACTTCGTCTTGAGAACTACTCGCGCCAATCAATTCCTCGCTGTCAAAAACGTGGAATGATAACATAGAAAAAGACTTGGCAATGATCTCAGCGTGAAATTGGTTGTGGTATAGACCTGATTTTTGTCCCAAGTCAATATTGAACAACAAATGCTTCACTATGTTCTTACTGCGATGCTTTTCTAACAATTCAAAACTCTGGGGGTGGTATTTTTTGAGGTCGTACAGCATAGAGGGACTCATCTTACGCTGGTTACTCATCAAATATTTGGTAATCAAATGAAATTGCTCAATGGCATTGGGCTCTGTGTTGATGATTTTGGCAATGGCCTCCTCGTTTTCTCGCATGTGCGATTCGATGGTAGACAATACCAAACTCTCTTTGTCCCTAAAGCACTTGTATAATGTCTTTTTGGATATGGCGATTTCTTTGGCCACGTCGTCCATGGTAACGCTTTTTACCCCGAAACTGCGAAATAATCGCTCCGCTGTGGCTTGTACGCGTTGAACCAGTTCCATAAAGTTCCGCAAAGGTACAATGCAGAAGTTGCATCGGAAACTATTTTCGTGTTAAAAGTTTCCGTAGGATGTCAGAATCGATGATTAGTGCATTTTTACCGACCAAGGAAGCAAGTACTGAGGACCAACCAAATGTTGGATCTTCTGTGCTTCTTGGATCGTTTGCACAGGCAAACCGCTTGATTTAGCAGCCATCGCCCACTGACTTTTTGCAACATCTTCCTTGTCGAACAGCGCGCTGAGCCAATCTTTTTGCTCCGGGTAATACACCACGCGGAAGTCTTTGGTTTTGGCCTTCCGAGAAGCCGATAATATCGCCCGGTCAATACCACCAAGCCCATCGATCAGTCCCAGTTTTTTCGCGTCTATGGCAGAATAAACCCGTCCTTCAGCCAATGCCCTAATTTGGTCGGGCGACATTTTACGTCCCGCCGCAACCGTAGTAATAAAATCATCGTAAATGCCCGAGATCATGGTTTGCATCATCGCTTTTTCTTTGTCGTTAAGCGGACGGTCGGGGCGCCATCCTGCAGAAAAATCGCCCAATTCAACGGTTTCGTAATTGAGTCCCAGTTTTTCACCAAACAGTGCTTGGGTGTTGGGCAACAAGGCAAATACGCCGATGGATCCCGTGATGGTGTTTGGCAAGGCAAAAATACTGTCGCCCACGCAGCCCATGTAATATCCACCACTGGCAGAAACATCGCCAAATGAAATGATCACGGGTTTTACTTTTTTACAGGCGATAATTTCGTGGGCCATCTCATCCGACGCAAATGCGCTGCCTCCGGGCGAGTTGATGCGTATTACGATGGCCTTGATGTCGGGATCATTTTGGGCCATTTTCAAATTGTTGATGAAAGTGGTGCTACCTATTTGATTGTCGGGATTTTGTTTTCCTGGCAGGATATCGCCCACGGCATAGACCACGGCAATCTTGTTTTCACTATAAGGATAGGGATCCACATCCAGTGCATAGTCGTAAAACGATAGCCAAGGGGCTTTTGAAGCCATTAATTTGGCATTTTTAGCCAACGATTCTTTGGCTTGGGTTTCGTAGGCCAGGCCATCGAACAGTTTCAACTTCAAAGCGGAGGCAGGCATTTGCGCACTTCCATGCATCGCGATACTCCAAAGAGAGTCGAATGGAATATTGCGGTTTTTGGCTATTTCCGACAGCTGATATTGATACAGCGATGTAATGTACTGGGTGATTTGTTCACGGTTTTCCGCGGACATAGATTCTTGAATAAAGGGCTCCACCGCACTCTTGTATTTGCCAGCTTTGAATACTTGAAAATCCACACCTAGCTTGTCGAACAGCCCTTTGTACATCACAATTTTGGAGGAAATGCCATCAAATTCCAACAAACCTTTGGGGTTACAAATTACTGTTTTGGCGGAAGATGCGATGTAGTATCCCAGTTCGCTATACATGCCGCTGTAAGCAACGACGGCCTTGCCTGATCGCTGAAACTGCGTAAGGGCCATACGGATTTCTTCGGCTGTGGCCATTCCGCCCAAATAACCGCCGCAATCCAACAGAATGCCTTTTACGTTGGGGTCTTTTTCAGCTTTCTTCAATCCATTTAAGAGTTGATCCAAACCAAAGGATGGATCCGATTCCTCGCCGGCTAGCATTAAATCGTCTAATGGGTTGCTGCTTTTTCTCTCAGCAACATCGCCTTCAATCTTTAAATAAAGCAAACCCGCCTCGGTCAATTCCGGATTTTGCTTTTCACCAAAGTTAGCGTTAAAGCCTGAAAACAGAGAGGCAATCAATAAACCAATGGCAATGATGCCCAAGGCAAATCCTCCCAATAACGTAATCAAATACTTTGCAAAAGTTCTCATTAGATAAATACAAAGTTACGGATGCTTTGAAAGGATTGTAATCACTTTCGTTCAATGGGTATCAATGCGGGATGAAATTATTCAACGCTTGCATCGTAACTTTGGCCAAATATTTGTATTCATCGTAAAAATTGAATTATGAAATTAACGCTACGCCACCTTTTGCTTACTCTGAGTGTTTTCACCCTCATAAACAACGCCGCAGCCCAACAGCCCTTGGGTTTGATGGTCGGCGATTTAAATACGCCATACTCGGTGAATATGAATCCCGCCAATGTGGCTAGTCAGTATAAAAACCGCATTTATTTTAACTGGTGGGGATCGTCATTAGACATTCAAAGCAATTTCTCGGATAACAATGGTTGGAAGAGAAGACCGGGAAGTTTGAAGATGGACCAGTCTTGGATGCCGTCTAATGCCAACCAAGCGTGGAGCATGAATTATTTAAATGAAACCTACGGACCTTCATTGTATCTCATGCCAGACAGAAATGTGGGGTTTGGTCTAGGTGTGAAAGGCGTTTCAGGATTCAATTTTTCAGGTGTGAACCCACAATTGGGGAATTTATTGCAGCAGGGCAGAGGGGCTTGGGATTCGGCGGTTGGACAAACAATCTCTCAAACATCGCCCTTTGCGTTTAATACAGAAAAATACCAGGAATGGTACTTGTCGTTCGGTTCCTATGTTGGCGATGCAGATGCAAGAAAAGGCATTCGTGCCCTGAAGTGGGGAGTTACTGGTAAAATTTTGGTGGGTATGGGTGCCGCACACTTGAGCGCGAGCAAATTGGATGTAAAATACAATGGCAACAATGGGTTTGTCATCAACGACATCATGGCCACCTATAATTACACCGATCAAACTTCGGTTTCTAATACAATGGTTCGCCCATTGGGTATGAAATTCGATTTGATGAACGGCATTGGTGCTGGTGTGGATATGGGCTTTATGTATGAATACCGTCCGGGTATCGAAGCAAAATACAATGGTATTTCAGGTTGTGAGCGTGAAATTAACAGAACCTATCGCTGGAAATTTGGCGCTAGCTTAACGGATGTCGGGTTCATTTCCTACACGGGAAGTGCCTACGCGGTAAATGCCAGCAACGCGAATTACACAGCAGATTCCATTTTCTCTATACAACAAACCTACGGTGGAGTTCCATCGAACATCAATCAGTTTGATCAAATAGGCAATGCCGCATCCACATTGGGTTCCGTGCCAGAATCAAGTTTTATTTCCTACACGCCCATGGCCTTGAATATGCAATGGGATTACAGATTTAGCAAATGGCATGTAGGCGCATATTGGATTCACAATTTGAAACCCTTGGATATGCCCGGGTTGCGCAGGGCATCCACACTGAGTTTTGTGCCTAGATATCAGACTGAGCGATTTGAGTACGGATTCCCAGTTTCATTTGTAAATGATTATAGCCAAATGAATGTGGGTGCTTACTTGCGCGTAGGTCCATTGGTAGTAGGTACGAATAATCTTTCGGGTTGGAGTAAATATTTGGGTAACACAGGGACCCAAAGTGCCAACTTTTATATCGGTTTCCGATCTAAGATTGGTGATTGTTCAAAAGAAATTATTTACGATGATATAGATCAGGCGCCCCCAGATTCAGCCATTTCTGTTGAAGAGGATACAGTTGAACCACCTGCGCCAGGAATCCGCGATACCATTATTCTCCGCGATACCATCATCAAGCGCGATACAATCGTAAAAACTGAAATTAAAACCGTGGTAAAGCGCGATACGGTTGTTGTTACCAAAAACGTTCCCACCACTACAAACAACCCTGCCATTCAGGTTGCGTTGAATGATTGTCAGAAACGTGA
>JAHEMG010000035.1:0-33506 GCA_024643755.1 Flavobacteriales bacterium
AACACCCGCTCTTTGTGCGCCAAAACCGCCTCAGAATCCGGGTCTATCTCAATAACATCTCCCTCTTTCACACTCAATTGCTGTTGCAAAAAATCGGGAAGTCGCACATGACCAATGAAACACAATCCCTGACTGTCTTTCTTCGCCGCAGTAACCAATCCGCCCGCCTCCGCCAACCTCCTAACCTCACTTTTTTCCAAATCGCCAATCGGAAACAACGCCTTCGACAATTGAAACTGATTGAGTTGACATAAAAAATAACTCTGATCCTTGTTCGCATCCCTGCCACTCATCAAGCGATACTCAGTCACTCCATCCACTTCCACTGCTTCCTTCCGCACATAATGACCGGTAGCCACAAAATCAGCCCCTAACTTCAAGGCCTCATCCAAAAAAACATCAAACTTAATTTCTCGGTTGCACAACACATCTGGATTGGGTGTCCTGCCGCGACCATATTCGGCAAACATGTAATCCACGATTCGCTCTTTGTACAAATCACTCAAATCCAACACCTGAAATGGAATACCCAAATGTTCCGCCACCAACATCGCATCCCGGCTATCATCGATCCACGGACACTCATCCTCCAAAGTAACACTGGCATCGTTCCAATTGCGCATGAACAAGCCAATCACCTCGTGCCCTCGCTGTTTCAACAACAACGCCACCACGGAGCTATCTACCCCGCCGCTCATCCCAACGACAATTTTCGCCATGCTACAAAGTTCGTGAAAGTGATTGATTAATACTTACCCAAATACCTGCGGATCCACCATTCGATGCCAAAAAACACCGCAATCAAGATCATCCAAGGCCAAGAATCCCACCAATGCACATTGGTAGACTGCGCTTTCATCACCGGTTTGGCAATCATTTTCTGGGCGATGGCCGATCCAATAGAATCCCCCATTCCCAACGATATAAACTGTCCGCCAGATTGCGTTGCCAATTGCTGCAACAACCCATGATCGGCCTGCAAATTCATGGTTTCTGCGGGTTGGTCCACGACCACAAAAGTCCGCTCTGCCGCCGACTTACCGTCCACCGTTTGCGCAGTCAATTGATACGCTCCGGGGGCCAGACCCGATAAATTCGCCACCCAACCTTGGTTTCCTTTAACCAAATTAATCGTTCTTTTTTTGCCCCGCGCATCGCTGAGTTCCAACCTGCGATCCTGAGCGTGATCCATCATCCCGCTGCGATCCCTACAAACCACCTTCGCCACAATCTGATCTCTAGCATCAAACGAAGTGCCCGACAACAATATCTCAATGGGCTTTCTAGCCGATGCCGATGACACCAGCAATCCTACCGAACGCCGAACCCAGGCATCGAAAGCCTTGGCATCGCCATGTTTTGATTTTTCTGCAATCCGCCATCGCCACACACCTTCTCCATAAAACATCGCCACTGAAGCATCCCCCTGAGCCCACTGAATCATCAATGGAATTTGCGTATTCACCCCGCTCCAGCGTTGATACAACATCACTTCCGCGGCCGCAGGTGCCGAAGGCTTGTACACAGGCGCATATACCGGCGGAAATTCAACCCACCGACTCGCCTCTACGCCATCCATTCCCCAATTGACTTCCCCATTGTTCCAATGTGGTTGAATTTCTTGCCAATTTCTGGGCCATGTTGCTTCGTCCGATAAACCCACAATCTTGGATAACGCCAAATTATTTTGCAACTCGGTAGCAAAAATCCAAATTGCCTTGCCCGCCGATACCCATGATTTTAATTGCTCCAATTCTCTGGCCGATTGAAATTTACAACCATGCAAAACATATACATCCACTTCAGGATTTGCATTTGCTCTGGGCGTGGACGACACTATAAACTGTCCCCCAGCTTCCAACGCCGATTTCAACGCTGATACATCCGGGTGGGGCGAACCATACAAAATGGCCACTTTTTTCCGCTCATCAACCACTTTGACATACCTCGTCATGCGATTATTGGCTGGATTTTGGTCTGATTTATTGCTCAGAACCACCATTTCTATGGGCATAAGACCCTTGCGCGTTGGTCGAATTTCAAATGAAAAGCGTCGCCAATCTTGTTCACTCCCCGGGGTCCATAACTGCTCATAGGTTTGACCACCCGCCTTCAATTGAATCCTCAAAGGTTGGGATTTCAATCGCTGACTTTTGACCGAGGCCTCCACCGTAAATACGTTGCCAATGAATGCTTCTTCATTGCACTGCAGCAAGGCAACAGATGCATCAATTTGGGGCGATGGATCTCCAACACCCACAGTAAACCAAGGCACGCCAGAAACAGGCATTTCAAATTTTGGATTCACCCCTTCATTCCCAATACCGTCTGTCATCCACACAATCCCCGCAACGGCAGTATTCGACGCGATGTCATTGGCATGCCGAATCACAGACGATAGATTGGTATGATAGGTATTTAGAGCATTGCTTTGTTTTGACAAAACAACAGCATCCGCTGCACTGTAGGTCTGAACGCTAACACCTTTCAAGGCGTTCAATTTGGTCAGTTGGCCCGCCCACTTTGATTTATCCGCAGCACTTACCGATTTACTAGCATCGGTATAGACCAACAAAATAGGATCTTGCACCCACTGTTTTACATGGATCCACCAAGGATTGAACAGCAACAAAATCAAACACATCCACGCAAGGAAGCGAGAAATCATCGCCCAAAGCCATGGCGATTTCAACCATTTGCCATCGCGTTGTAAGAGTAAATAATATTGAAATACTGCCAGGCCCGCCGCAACGACCACAGCAATCAACCATCCAAATACTGGAACGCCGAACATGGTTTTTCCAGCAGATAAAGGATTATTGTCGAACGAATCCCACGCGGTTTACACCCACAGCGGATTTCAATACAAGAGAATATACGCCGGCCGACAGTTCAGAAACATCCACACTTCCGTTCTGCACAGACACGCTTTTCACGAAAGCACCTTTGGCATCGATCAACTGTCCTTCCGCATCCTCAACACCCACAACATGTAGCACATCTTTAACGGGATTTGGATAGGCAGTTACCATATCCATCAACCACGTATTTGTATTGGCACCCCAGCGGATGTAAATATTCCAAGTAATGGTGTCTCTGTCTGAAGGATTCTCAAAATCCCACAAAGCATATTTCACAATCGCAGTATCGGCCTTTCCATTTGGAAACACAGTTATTTTCAAAGACGCCTCAGCATTGGGAGCCACTTTCGCCATGGTATCGTTGTTTAGGAACGTAGCATAGCAATTACGGTTGTCGCAGAAAGACACATCCCAAGCAGAAGGATAATCAATACTCACCTTTTCATAAGCGAATACCATGGCCGTTTTCTTCACATTCTTGAAATGGATGGCGCAATCTACTGGCTGGGTAGCATCGGGATAAAAAGTATGCTCAGCGGCACCGTTTTCAAGTTCAAACCCTTGGGCGATGGCCATATTCCATCCAACAAATACGAAGGCCAACAGGGCCATACTGCGATTCATCATGCTTTTCATTAAAGCAAAAATACGGAAAAGACCGCACACAGCGATTACAATTGGACAAAGGCCATCAAATCATCAACCACACCACCAAAATGCGCGCTTTCGTGATCACGCATTGGCTGTTCGCGACGATACCAATAGGTCAATATTCCTGCGCCCATTCCCCCTAGCACATCGGTATCCCATGTATCGCCCAAATAAACGGCCTCTTCAGCAGTGCAATTGGCCTGTAGCAGGGCTTTTTCAAAAAACGCAGGGGAGGGTTTTGCGATGCCCAAGGCCTCTGACGTCACCATAAATTGCACATATGGGGCGATGCCTGAGCAGGCAATTTTGGTCTGTTGGGTTGCTTCAAAACCATTGGTTAGCAGGGCGATTTTATAACGCTGACTCAGCTTCTCCAGGGCAGCAAGGGCATTGGGCATCATGAGGGTCATGATCGGACAAATATCCAAGTACTCTTGCCAAACATCGGCCGGCTGCAAAACGGGCGGAATTCCCATTGCATCAAATGTATCGGTGAAACGTGCAGTGCGCAGCACTTCTTTCGACACTTCACCCCGTTCATATCGCTTCCAATAAGCAGCATTTACGTCTTGGTAAAGCGATACAAATTGATCTACATGATAATCTGTGTGCAGGTGTAAACTGTGCCTGCGATAGAGCTCTTTGAGGGCTTCATTGGCATTCGCATCAAAATCCCACAACGTGTTATCAAGGTCCAAAAAGACCCATTTCACCGATGAGGGAAACGATTTCAACATGTTATAGTGCGTCGATATGGGCACACAAAGCCGAGAAAATGACTTCGACTTCACCAATACCCATTACACCATGATACTTGCCTTGTGCTTGATAATACCCTTGCAAAGGCAATGTTTTGTTTTGATACTCTTGGAAACGGTTGCGGATGGTTGATTCGTCTTGATCGTCGGCCCTACCACTGCTCTGCCCTCTCAACAACAAACGCTTAACCAACTCATCTTCATTAACTTCCAATCCTAGCACAATGGAAATGCTGGTTTGAAACTCTTGGAGCATCACATCCAAGGCATCGGCTTGTGGGGTGGTTCGTGGAAATCCGTCGAAAATGAACCCTTTGGCTTCTGGGTGAGCGATCATGAAATTCTTCACCATCCCAATCACCACGGCATCGGGCACCAATTCTCCTTTGGCGATGAATTCATTGGCTTGATTCCCCAATTCTGTTCCCGCATTGCGTTCTGCACGCAACAAATCGCCAGTTGAAATGTGTTGCAATTGGTATTTGCTCAACAATTTTTCGCTTTGGGTGCCTTTACCCGCGCCCGGAGGGCCAAAAATGATCAGATTCAGCATATAAGCGACAAAAGTAAGAAAATTAGCGTTGAATTAGTTCAACCCAAAACGGGCTTCAATAAACGTTTCAAAAACTGCTTGATCGCTACAGTGGTAAAGGGGTATTGCCAGCGCTTGTTTTCAGTTGAAATCAGGTATTGTCGCGTTGTGTCGTATTCATTTTTAGCACTTGACACTTCGTTACCCAACTTGTAAATCGCATGCACATATTCATCACCTGCCGATAATGCAAAACCGCACTTTGACATCATAACCGATAAACTACCCAACGTAAAATGCACGGAATGCGCATTTTGGTAGTATTTCATTACATCCATTTGATAAGCCTTATGGATGTTTTTAAGTCCAGGCACCTCCATATATACCAAGGTATTCTCACCGCATCGACGTTGTATTTCTGCCATTTCTGCCAACGGATCCAAAATATGCTCCATCACATGAGAATAAATAATCAAATCGGGAACAAAGTCTATCGAAAGGTCTTTCAAATAGGCCACCCTCAAATCTAGACCATGTGTCTGACTCCCATATTGCACGTATTCCGAACCCAAATCAATTCCTACAACACAGTGTCCCTGCTCTTTGAACGTAGCCAAAATACCTCCTGCCCCACAGCCAACTTCCAAAACATTTAAGGATTGACTTAGGTCAACACCCTTGCTTCTTAAATATTGATAAATCCGCTGTCCCTGCTTCTTTTGCTCTTGAAAAAACGCATCCCCTGCACGTTCACTACCAACGTACAAAGGGCGATACTCATCATCGTAAAATTGACCATAAGCTTCTCCTGTCATTCTAGGAGATGTATAAGCTAAGCCGCAATCTTTGCATAATTTTACCGAATACTGAAGACCGTATCGATCGCGTTCAGCAATGAGTTCACTGTTATCTGATCCACAATTCAAACAACCAACTTCTTCAAACTGGTATACTCCTGAGGCAACTTTTTCAGCGACCTCTTTTCTTTTTTGTTCTTGAAGGAGATTCAGTGATATACTGGGTTCACCCTGCCCCATCATCCTACGAAACGCATGCATAGTCAACAAAATTATGGCTTTTGCCATCATTTTCGTATTTTTGTTGTAACTCGGTTTATAGATTTAAAAAACATCATGTACGATCAGCCCAAACTCATTGCCGAAATCGGCTGCAACCACAAAGGCGACATTGAAATTGCCAAAGAACTCATTTCTATGGCAAAGGCCGCCGGTGCGCACGTAGCCAAATTTCAGAAGAGAAATAACAAAGAACTACTCACCGAGGAACAATACAATACGCCCCACCCAAATCCTGCGAATTCCTACGGCAATACATATGGCGAACATCGGGAATACCTCGAATTCAGCTTGGAACAGCATGCTGATTTGAAAAAATATGCCGACAACTTGGGTATCGAATATTCCACATCTGTTTGGGATATTACCTCAGCGCGTGAAATCATTCAAATCAATCCTAGCTTTCTGAAAGTACCCTCAGCTTGTAACAATTACATTGGATTGCTTCAAGTTCTTCGTGATGAATACCAAGGAGATGTCCATGTTTCATTGGGGATGACTACCCACGAAGAAGAAAACGAGCTCATCCAATTTTTCAAAGAAAAGAACCAAGCACACCGCTTGGTGGTATATTCTTGTACCTCAGGTTACCCTGTGCCATTTCAAGACATATGTCTTTTAGAAATTCCCCGAATCATTCAAACCTACAAAGCAGACGTTAAAGACATTGGATTCTCTGGACACCATCTAGGTATTGCTGTTGATATTGCGGCATATGCCTTGGGGGCTAATTGGGTTGAACGCCATTTCACCAAAGACAGAACCTGGAAAGGCACAGACCATGCAGCATCTCTTGAATTTGCAGGCCTACAAAAGCTTGCGAGAGATCTAAATGCTGTACATCAGTCACTCACAACAAAGTCTTCGGAAATTTTAGGCATCGAACAAGTTCAGCGCGACAAGCTTAAATACCGGGGTTAATATGAAATCAGTTGCGTTTATTCCTGTTCGCGGTGGTAGTAAATCCATACCAGGAAAAAACATTAAACTGTTTAATGGCCACCCTTTGGTATACTGGACTGCGCTTGCAGCACAAAAATGCCAGCACATTACCGACATTGTAATTGCAACCGATGATTCCGAAATTGCTGAAACCGTAGAGAAATTTGGATTTAGCAAACTCTCGGTATACCACAGAAGCGCCCAAAATGCAAATGATACGGCAAGCACAGAATCAGTAATTCTGGAATACCTAAGCCAGGCTAAATCAAATCCAAGAGACCCGTTCGTGCTAATCCAAGCCACAAACCCAATGCTCGTGGAGGCCGATCTCAATCGAGGATTTGAATTATTCAATCAACAACCCCATGGTTCTGTGATATCTTGCGCTACATTCAAACGATTCATCTGGAATCGCAATGGAACCGCTGCCAATTACGACTTCAAGAACCGTCCCAGACGTCAAGATTTTGAGGGAATTCTACTAGAAAACGGGGCATTTTACATCAATTCAGTAGAGAACATATTCGCACACAAGAATCGGCTATCAGAGCCCATTCAAATTTGCGAAATGGGGGAGAACACCAGTTTCGAGATTGACGAACCTGAAGATTGGCTCATCCTAGAAAAAATACATAAGAAACATTTCCCAAATACAGAAACCTAGCTATGAATCTACCCAAATTAATCCTCACTGACATTGATGGCGTATGGACCGATGGTGGGATGTATTACGATCAAACCGGAAATGAATGGAAAAAATTCAATACGATTGATAGTGCCGGTGTGATTTTTTGTAGACAGCTCAATATTCCTTTGGGGATTATCACGGGTGAGAACACCCAAATTGTAGCGAATCGTGCCAAAAAACTACAAATCACAGAAGTGCACCAAGGTATCAAAAACAAACTGCCTGTAGCACAACAAATTTGTCAAGAAATGCAAATCAGTTTGGCAGATGTTGCCTATATCGGTGACGACCTGGGCGACATAGACCTACTAAAATCAGTAGGTTTCGCCGCAGCACCCGCCAATGCGAGCAACTATATCAAAAACATTTGTCACTTCGTAACCGAAAAAAAAGGTGGCGATGGCGCTTTTCGCGAATTCGTGGAGGAAATCCTCATTCGATCCAACCAATTTGAACAAATATTAAAATCATTCAATTTGTGATCAAAGACCTATTCGACACCTGCTTATCGTTGGTTAAAATCGCGATCAAAAGTCGACCGGTAAACCGAATCGCTGCTAACATCCCTAGCCAACAGGTTGTAATCATTGGTAATGGTCCTTCTGCCAAAGATTTTTTGGAAAAGGCCAAGATTCAACAACCCAACGCAACATTATTCGCCGTCAATAAATTCGCAATTGATCCTGTATTTAATGAAATCAAACCCGAATTCTACTTACTCCACGATGCAGATTTTTTTGATTTCACCCAAGCGGTATTCGAAAACCCCGGCCTTCACCCAAGAACTAAACTTAAACCAGAATTTGAAGTTTGGCAATCGCAAATCAATCAAACTTGGGAGCGCTTACTAAATCAAACATGGGGAATTACGTTATACATCCCCAACCAATACAAAAACACCTACATCGTTAAGAAGGCCAAAACAAAACAAATCAACATTCAGACATACAACTACACCGTTACTCGAGGTTTTCAGTTTTTCAAAAACTTCGCATTTAATCACTCTTTAGGAATGCCACAGTGTCAGAATGTAATTAATGCAGCAATCTTTCATGCCTTATTATTGCCAGTAAAATCAATTTATTGTTGTGGACTTGATCATGATTTTCATAGAAATTTGATTGTAGGTCCCGACAATCAAGTATACGAATCGGTATCTCATTTTTACACCGCAGAAGCATTTAAACACCCTTTAATTCATGCAGACGGCAGTGGAAAGGTATTCTTGAGGCAAGTATTTTCAAATTTGTCAAAACTCCACACCAGTTATTTTGAATTGAGCAAATTTGCTGTGCATCAACACATTAAAATTCTTAATATTACCCCTGGAGGATTCGTCGATGAATTCGAAAGAGAAAATGCTGAGGTTCTTTTCTCCAAATTATAACACCCCTCAATCCTTCAATCGGATACCTAGGGGAGCCAGCATCTTTTTCGCCATGCTGTAAAGATCTTCACTCAACCTAAATCGGAGCAACACAAATACGGTAATCCCCATCAAAACCAGGGATTTCAAACCGGCGTGTAACAACAATCCCTCAGTGGGTATCGCCCATTGATGATTCGCCCAAAACGCCACAGCAAACAAAGCGATGCTTAACAAAACACCGCGTGTAATTGGCTGCATTCCGTATACCGAATAAATCAACAAAGCCATCACAATCCCCGAAGCCAACCAAACTCCGCCAGTAGCCACAGCCGCTCCTTGAATGCCATAAATGGGAATTAAATATTGATTCAACAACACCCCCACCAAGATAGAAACCGCATTCAATACCAGCGATAAATAATATCGCTTTGAAAAAATCAACATCGCCGCAGAATTGCCCTGAAGCAACACGCACAACTTACCTACACCCAAATAAAACACCGCCCATTTTCCCGTTTCATACAAAGCGCCATTGGGCATAAAATGATAAAATACATCAATATTGATCCACACCAAGAGCAGTGCCAACGCCCCCAAAACAAATTGATTCAAACTCGTTTTCTGATACAACCGCTCTATTTCCTTGCGATCGCCAATGTGAATGGCCTCGGATAGTTTGGGATTGGCAATTTGCAAAATACTGCGCGTAGGAATTTCAATCAGCACAGCCATATTCACGGCGATAGCATAGATTCCTGTATCCGCAGACCCCTTCATCGAACTTACCATCAAAAAATCCATGCGCTGCAACACCAACATCGCCACATACGTAAGAAACAAATAGCCTGTATACCGATAAAACTCGCCCTTCAAACCCGCCTGCTCCTCAATAAAGGTCCAATTGGGACGAAAACTCAACTCCGTCTTCCTCAGCAAATAAACCAAATTCAACAACATCACCACCCCATAAACAGCGGAGATTGAATACATCGTTTGGTCAAAATTAACCACACCAATATAGTAGCACCAGCCCAATAGACCCAGCAAAATCCGAACTACATTCTCTCGCAAAAATGATGAATATACAATGTTTCCTAGGGCCGATAAGAAAATTTCAAAAACGGTATTGAAAACGAAGAAAAATACAAAAGGAATCAACCAATGATAGTAAGGCAAAAAGTCAGCACTGTTTTCAGCCAAATACTTCACAACCCAAGGTTGTCCCCACAACAACAAAACCGCAACCAACGCAAAACCAACCAACGGAATGGCCAACAACCAAAATCCCGCCCCGTTATGTCCCCGATCATTCTTAAAACGCGGAAAGAACTTCCAAATTGAATAGCCTGTTCCCAGTTGCGCCACACCCGCAAGCAAAGCCCCCATCTCTATAAACAACCGAAACACCCCATTCTCACTGGCTGTAAATACCAATGGAAACAAGTAAAACGTTGTAAACAAGCCCACCAAACTACCACTGTAATTTACAATGGAAGCCCAAAAACTATTCTTGGCAATGACTCCTGACATTGTTACAAAGGTAATGTTGCTGTCATTACTTTTACTTTTTCCTTCAATTGAAACCAATTTCAATTGGAATTGAAGTTAAAATGGCGTTAATTCGCTTTTAACAATTTAGAACAATACTAAACTTTATGAAAAAATTACTCCTTTTGGCCGTTGTTGCTGCAAGTTTTGCAGGAATAATGCAGAGCTGTAAGCCCGACAGTCCCGATGGTGGAAACGGATCAGCTGCTTTGACAGTAACCAACAAACAACGTTCTTTCGTTGTTTATCACACTGCTACTTGGTGCGGACCATGCGGTCTTTACGCTATGCCTGAGTTCAAGAAATTGGTAACTAATGCAAACTCAGACAACATCGTAGCCGTTGACTACCATTCTTCTAACTCTTCTAAGTTGGTTCCTTTGTGGATGAAGCCAAACAATGACACTTTGTTCATTGCTCCTTTCTCATTCGAATTGTTGACCACTGTATCTAACATCAACACTGCTGGACAGTATTCAATCCCAACTTTCTGGTTGAACAACTCTTTGTTGGGTACCAGCTCAGTAAAATCTACCGACATCGAAGCTGCATCAGTAAACGCTAACCAAGTGGCTACCGAAGTAGGTGTTGCTGCAAGCGCTACTGCAAGCGGACAAACTTTGAATATCAAATACAAATTGAAGGCATTTGCTCCTGAAGCAGGTGACTACTATGTATCTGTTTTCGTTGTTGAGAAAAAAGTAAACGCTTTGCAAACTGTTTCTGGTGCTGGTGATGTTGCTACAGACCACGAACACGTAATCCGTGCTTCTGCACAAGCGGATGCTGCTGGTAAGCCAATCGCCTTCTCTTCTTCTGCTATCATGAGCAGCCCTGCTGCTAACGCGGAAGTTGAAAAGTCACTTTCTTGGACTTACTCTGCTATTCCTCAAGCCGTTAAAGACAAATATTCTGCCGTTGGCTTGCCATGGTGGAGCTGGAACCCTGCCAACACTGGCGTGGTTGTAGCTGTTTGGAGAAAAGTTACCGATAACCCTACTAAGCCTTGGTTCTTGATCAATGCTGCTTGGGCTGACGTGAAATAATTCACCCAACCAAACAACAAAAAGAGAGGGCCTCGTCTGCGACGAGGCCCTCTCTTTTTGTTTAACACCACAGTACAATCCGCATCGCGGTTGACTGCCTACAATTATTTTCCTTTAAAATCCGGCTTGCGCTTCTCAACAAATGCAGCCATCCCTTCCTTCTGGTCTTCGGTGGCAAACAACATGTAAAAATTCTTGCGCTCAAAATACAAACCCTCCTGCAAATGACTATCGAAAGCCTTCAACACACTCTCCTTGGCCATCTGCACCGCGATGGGCGATTTACCGGCAATCGACGATGCCAACTGAATTGCTTCGTCTAAGTACAATTCCACCGGCACAATCTTGTTAATCAAACCCGCCGCCATCGCCTCTTCGGCAGTAATAAACTTCCCGGTCAATACCATCTCCATCGCCCTAACTTTACCTACGGCACGGGTCAATCGCTGCGTACCTCCCGCACCAGGCATTACTCCGATGTTGATTTCGGGCTGACCAAATTGTGCTGTTTCACTGGCCACTATCATATCGCATAGCATACACAACTCACAACCACCACCCAACGCAAATCCCGAAACCGCCGCAATGATTGGCTTCTTCGTTTTACGAATACTATCCCATGTACTAAACTGATCAATCTTTAACATATCAATGGCCGTTCTCCCAGCCATCTGCTTGATATCAGCACCCGCAGCAAACGCGCGCTCATTACCTGTAATCACAATAGCCCGAACCGCATCATCCGCATCCAACGCCAACAAAGCATCTCGAATCTCGCCCATCAACTGCAAGTTGAGGGCATTCAATTCCTTAGGACGGTTTAATTGAATTTTCGCTACGTAAGGCGCCACCTGGGCATCTACCAAAATAAATTCGTACGACATGCCACGAAGTTAATCGTTTCTATTTGTTCATCATACCCCGCAACTCCACCTGGGTTCTAAAAACCCTCACCAAACACCACGATATCCCCAAACCCAACAACGCACCAAAAAACACATCGCCCACATAATGCACACCCAAATACACCCGCGAATACGCAATGGCCGCAGCCAAATACATCAACGCCAAACGCCACCTTCTGCTCAACCCCAACAAGGCCATCGCCGTGGCAAAAACCGCAAATGCATTGGCGGAATGACTGCTCACAAATCCATACCTACTCCCCGGCTCTCCGTTGGGCAAACGAGGGGTTAACGACTTCTCCCAAGCCGGCCTTACCCGCGCAAAACCTGGTTTGAAAATTCTAGAGCTAATGCTATCGGCCAAACCAAACGATGCCACCGTGAACAGAATTGGCAACCAACACTTCACCCCAAATTTTCGCCAAAAAAGCCAAACGAACACCGCATACAGCGGCATAAATGCCCATTTGCTACTCAGAAAAATCATCATCGGATCCAACGAAGGTGAAGCCCAACGCTGGTTGATCAACACAAATAAGTCGCGATCAAAAAAATCTAAAACGAACAACATGCACAGCGAAGATCAACTTTTCCTTGAAATCACCACAATGCGGGGCGATGATTTCGCATCAAATGCCCCCAATCGATCATCGCCAAATACATCCACCACATCCAACCCCGCCTGCCTGTGCAAACCCAACAACCTTTCGCAATCAAAAATCCGCACCTGTTCCTGAAACGAATAAACCGCATCGCCATTAGCAACCTCAATATCCTTAACGATATGATTTTCTGTGCGATACTTCCGGGTCACAAACCCATAACCACCGCGAGACAATTCGGCCTCCTGGGGCAAATCATCCAACACAGACGCCGCGTTCAAATAATCTTGCACCACATATCCCCCTCGCTTGCAGGCCGATGCCATGTTCATTAATACCTGCGCATCCTCCGCTGGATCATCAAAATAACCGAAGGAAGTAAACACATTGAATACCGCATCCACCTCGGTCATGGGAAAAGGCTGACGCATATCATGCACCAAAAAATCGGCGCCCACAACATTCAACCCTCTGGCAATGTTGATGCTGTTCTCGCTCAAATCAAATCCGCAAACCTTCAATCCGCGAGAAGCCAAATGAGCACTATGCCTACCTTTGCCACAAGCCACATCCATCACCTTGCTGCCTAACTCCAGTCCCAAATGTCCCAACAAACGATCCATAAACTCAGCGGCCTCGGCATCATTGCGATGCTCGTAAAGCGCATGATAATATGCGGTATCAAACCAAGATTCAAACCATTTCATTCCCACAATCAATTTATTTATCAAAGGTAATGTAACTTTTGGCATCCCTTTCGCGTATTAACAAACAGCTGCATGACGGTATCGGATTATAACAAGTGCGTGGATCTCCACAGCAGTGCGATTTTCCGATTCGCGCTCAAACAGTTACGTAACCCTGATGATGCCAAAGAAATCGTACAAATAACCTTCGAAAAACTCTGGATGAAACGAGATACCGTTCAAATCGACACTGCCAAAAGCTACTTGTTTACCACCGCTTATCACAGCATGGTAGATGCCTGGCGTGTGCAAAAACCCACAGAGGATGTCGAAACGCTATCTCCAGCAAAACACCCAACCACCGAAGCGCTTGCCTATGATGGACTCATGGAAACGCTGGAAAAAGCCCTTTCGCAGATCAGTCAAATTCAAAAAACGGTGATTTTACTGCGCGATTACGAAGGCTACTCCTACGCAGAAATTGGAGAAATTACCGGCCTCAACGAAGCGCAAGTAAAAGTGAATATTTTCCGAGGACGACAGGCACTCAAAGAAATCATCGGCAATCCCAACAACCTTATTTAACGCACCATGAAACCATCTCCCATCTCCGAAGAGCAAGAATGGCAGTTGTTTGAACTGTTGGAAGGTAATTTATCTACGATCGAAGCTGCAAACTTGCGTAAACAGATCCAAGGCGATGCCAACCTAGAAGCCCATTACAAGGCGATGTCGCACACCTATTTGACGCCCTCAGACATCCATTTCACTGAGAAAGAATTGCTCAAAAAACGACAAAGCAAGCGTACCGTATATTTTTACACCTCGATGTCTGCAGCAGCAACTATCGCCATACTTTGGTTCTTTTCGGCCAACCGGGCGATTCAACCCGTTGTTCCAGCGCAACTTCAATTGACTACAACAGAATCGCAACGACCGCCAACAACAAACAAGGCATCGAACCCATCAACCTTGGTTGTCACCACTGAAGCAGAGTCCAAGAAAAATGCTAAAGTCGTTGTGATTACTACCTCCGAACAAAACCTTACAACCACCCTAGACAATTCGCAAACAGTGCATCCATTGATAACGGCTACTGAACCCATTCGGAAAGTACGCAACATCAACGATTCGGTGGTTCGCAAAACCGTTTCACCTCAAAGCACCGCGTCAGCATTGGCGAGTATTGATCGCCCATCGCCCAAAATCGCCCAGCAAAAAACCAAAAAGGAATTGTTGAAGTCGTTCTACCTCGATGCGCGAAGAATGATCGAAAACGGACATGTGCCTCATATCAACGTGAAAACCGTAAACAACGATGAGGATTGGATGCCCGAATTTCAGGTGGGACTCACCCTTGAAAACAATGTAATTCTTACTTCATTTAACCCCGAATAATCTTATTTTATGCTACACAAAACAATCATCGCAACCCTTCTGGCCCTGTTGAGTGGCGCGCCGTTACTGAAAGCCCAAACCATTGACACAACCTCGGTCGACACCCTAATTTCTATTACCGATAGTCTGATTCACAAATGGGTAAAAGAGATTGACAAAGGAATACAAGTCCAAGAAGGAGTGATTTACAGAATGCCGGAGGATTCAATGATGGTCTTTAGTCGCGATACCTTTCGCATGGTAAAACGCCGGCGCAGAATAACGAAAGCCACCATCGAAGAAACAAAGCAGTACTGGGGGTACAACTCGCAGATCATTGATGAGGCCAGCATGAAAACCGTACCAACAACCATTGGCGATCAATCAAACTACTTGCCCGAACTCAACAACGCCAAAAGCATCCATTGGGGCATAGAGCAACAGTGGGGGTTCAACCTCATCCGCGGCAAAGTGCGCGTGTTTACGGGTATTCGCTACGATATTCACAACTATCGTTTTCAAAACAATTTAACCCGCCTCACCCAGGACCAGCCTGAATTTACAGCGGTTGAGATTGGCGGTCCACTCATTGACCCCATCCCAGTGGAAAAATCAAAACTCGTAGTCAACTACATCGGTGTTCCTGTTTCTCTGGGATTCCAAGACAAACCGGGCGATAATTCAAAATTCAGCGCCAAAGTTGGCGTGCACGCAGGATATAGGGTTAGAACCCATACCAAGATTAAGCAAACAGGTGGTAACGTTGAAAAACAGTTCGACGATTTCAACATGAACGATTTTTACCTGTCGCCCTTTGTCAACGTAAGTTACGGCGATATGGGATTGTACATGAGATATCCCTTGACCAATTTGTTCAAGAACGGACAGGGCGCAAATACCCAAGCCATTCAATTCGGCATCACTTTGAAAATGAGCTAAGACATTCCGCATAGGCTATCTATGTTGGTTTAACCGATTAGAGCCCCGCGCAGCGGGGCTTTTTTCGTATAAGACCACCCCTTTTTCGTATCTTTGCAGTAATAAGAAAAGCCATGAACCCTCGTCAATGGACCCCCATCAAATCCTATTCAGACATCCTGTTTGAACAACACGGCAACATAGCCAAAGTGAGCATCAACCGTCCGGAAGTTTATAACGCATTCCGTCCTCAAACCGTGATGGATATGCTAGACGCATTCGACATTTGCAGAGAGCGCGCAGACATCGGTGTCGTTATCCTTACCGGCGTGGGCGACAAGGCCTTCTGCTCGGGCGGAGACCAAAACGTAAAAGGCGTGGGTGGTTATGTAGACGACAACGGCGTTCCCAGACTCAACGTATTGGATTTGCATAAAAAAATCCGCTCACTACCAAAACCCGTAGTTGCCATGGTGAATGGTTATGCGATTGGTGGCGGACACGTACTGCACGTGGTTTGCGACCTTACACTGGCGGCGGAGCATGCGAAATTCGGCCAAACAGGTCCCAAAGTTGGTAGCTTCGATGGCGGTTTCGGCAGCAGCTACTTGGCACGCCACGTGGGTCAGAAAAAAGCACGCGAGATTTGGTTCTTATGTCGCCAATATACCGCTGAAGAAGCCGAAAGAATGGGCATGGTCAACAAGGTTGTCCCCTTGGAAATGCTGGAAGACGAAACCATCGACTGGTGTAACACCATGTTAGAGCGATCGCCAATGGCCCTAAGAATGTTGAAGCGTGCCTTCAATGCCGAACTCGACGGTCAACACGGACTTATGGAACTTGCCGGCGATGCCACCCTGTTGTACTACCTCACCGAAGAAGCACAAGAAGGGAAACACGCCTTTTTGGAAAAGCGCAAACCCGATTTCCAACAGTTCCCCAAGTTCCCTTAATACTAGAGAAAAACATTACCTTTGCACCACGAAATTCTAACCCAATATCCATGAAAATCAAAGTAGCCAACCCCGTAGTAGAGCTTGATGGTGATGAAATGACCCGCATCATTTGGCACTTCATCAAAGACAAATTGATCCTTCCTTACCTAGACGTAGATATCAAATATTTCGATTTGGGCATGGAACACCGCGATGCAACGAATGACCAAGTAACCATCGACGCAGCGGAAGCCATCAAACAATACAACGTGGGAATCAAATGTGCAACCATCACCCCTGATGAAGCACGCGTTGAAGAATTTGGCTTGAAGCAAATGTGGAAGAGTCCGAACGGAACCATCCGCAATATCCTCGACGGAACCGTTTTCCGTGAGCCCATCGTTTGTAAAAACGTACCTCGCTTGGTTCCAAACTGGACAGCCCCTATCTGCATTGGCCGTCACGCATTTGGCGATCAATACCGCGCCACCGATTTCGTTACCAAAGGAAAAGGCAAATTGACCATCAAATTTGAAGGCGAAGATGGACAGGTAATCGAACACGAAGTATACAATTTCAAAGGCGATGGCGTTGCTTTGGCGATGTACAACACCGATGAAAGTATCAAAGGATTTGCCCGCGCCTGCTTCAACCAAGCAATCGCAAAAGGCTGGCCTTTGTATTTGAGCACCAAGAACACCATCTTGAAAAAGTACGACGGTCGCTTCAAAGACATCTTTGAAGACGTTTACCAAACCGAATTCAAAGCCACCATGGATGCCGCAGGTATCACTTACGAGCACCGTTTGATCGACGATATGGTTGCCTCTGCATTGAAGTGGAACGGAAACTTCGTTTGGGCTTGTAAAAACTACGATGGCGACGTTCAGTCCGACACAGTAGCACAAGGTTTTGGATCATTGGGATTGATGACCAGTGTATTGGTTACGCCAGATGGCAAAACCATGGAAGCAGAAGCCGCTCACGGAACTGTAACCCGTCACTACCGTCAGCACCAAAAAGGACAAAAAACCTCAACCAACCCTATCGCGAGCATTTTCGCTTGGACCCGTGGTTTGGAGCATAGAGGTCGCTTAGATGGCAACGAAGCCTTGATCAATTTCTGTCAAACCCTCGAGCAAGTTTGTATCGATGTGGTTGAAAGCGGCAGAATGACCAAAGATTTGGCAGTTTGCATTTACGGCAACAAAGTTTCTGAGGATCAGTACATGTACACTGAGGACTTCTTGGAAGCCTTGAACAGCGAATTGAAGGCCCGTTTGGAATAATCAAACGAGTCAATGGAAAAACAGCCGCGGCAGGGCCGCGGCTGTCAACCAGATTACCAATATATAGGAGTTCGCTCCAACGAATAGGCCCCGCGCAGCGGGGCCTATTCTGTTTAAAACAAATAACTCAGTCCCAATTTCAACTGTAACCACTGCGACTTGTGCACCTCTCGCAACATCACACTTGTCATTACCCTCTGTTGGGTTGGTTCCACATTACTATAAATCATATACAACGGCACCCCCGCCGAATTCATCAACGTCAATCCAGAAGTAACCTCAAACACAATCCCTAACTCATCGGTAAGCATGTTTCTCGTGCCAAATCCGTACGACACCGAAACCATACTCGATGACACCCCCGAGTTCCCAACCCGCGGCAATGAATCCCAACTCGAAGAAGAGTAGTTATCTCTCCAACTGAGATTGTTTTTTGTGCAGCTTGCCAATCCATAGTGCATATTAGCTACCAAATAACCACCATAAGGCGCTGTAGAGCCCACAATACTCAAGTAGTTTTTCACTCCAACTACTAGCTCCTTGTAATTCATTTCCATCTCACCGAAAGGATGGTAAAATACATTAGTACCCCACATGCCACCGCCATTATACACTTCAATGTCATAATCGTCCCAGTCTGAATTCCCCACCGTGCGATTGTACGATTTAAACCCAAACTGCCAAGAAAGTGTGCTCTTTCTCGCAGTCTCATAAGAAAACGTATAATTGGTTTGATAACGCGACCCCATATAACGAAACACACCCGCAAAATTCGTCACCCCCTGTATCGTGATGGCCTGCCGCTTACCCAAATAACCTGGATTAAACGGACCCGGAGAAGCCAATCCTCCTATATTTCCCAAACCTGCAAACAGGGGCATTCCCATTAACCCCACGCAGATTAACAACATCTTTTTCATCTTATTTTCCTCCCTTTACTAAGTAATACAAATTGTTATACACCCTCGATTTTACGAAATCACCACGCCAACGATGCGTAAATTGATCTTCCTTCACCTGAATCAACTTTCCATCTTTCACGTCATAAACGAGTAAGAACTCCTCCCAAGAACGATCAGAACCAAACTGATAATAGAGGTAATAAGGCATAATTGGATACAATACAAAGCATAATAAGAAATTGGTCACCTTGAATTTACGTCCAATCACAGATGCCTCTACGGCCGACCACGCCAAATAACGATTCGATTCTCCACCCATCGCTTCCACAATATTTTCGGCTCCATATAAAATCATCTCTTGGGTATCATTGTTGATCCGCTCCATCATCCAATCATTGATGATCATTTGTCGGTTAATTATATCAGTAGACAATCCAGCTACGCCGGTCGACATTGGTACTACATCTACTTTCACATCCAAAACACGACCGCTATTCTCCCAATAACTCACCAATTCTTCTCGTTTATTCGCCTCATCATAAGGATCTCTTTGCGATTTTACATCGTTACCAGTGGTGTAACTCAAATTGGGCTCAAGCAACACCAGATGGTCAAAATTGGGCAGTCCTTTGAATCCGCGCGACTTCTTCTTTGAAGTTGCAGGTTTAGCGATAGTTGCGGACGGATACACACGCATCCTCCCCAAATAATCTTGCAGAGAATCACGATTCATCATTCCATAATAAATGGCCATGAAATAATCGCCGCTCACTACGTTCGCGGCCCTGCTTCGCGCAACCCGGGACCTAGGATTCCTTAGCCCTGCATCGCCACCTTCCGGTTTCAAAACCGTACTATCCAATTTTGCGGCTTCCTCGACAGGCAAATAATCCAAGAAATCCTGTAAACGAAAATTACAAGCACCCTGTACCAAACCAAATACCCCACTTCCCAATCGCTCCATCATTCCGTCACGTAGGTGTGTCCTTTCATTCAACTGCCACATGCGCATGGCAGCAAAAGCACCCAACCCCCGCAAATCCAACTCCCTGAATCCAACAATCACCGGACGCCAATCACCGCGCGACTCTTCTACATTGCATCCATAGCGATCCAAATCATGCTCCTTCGATTTGTGCAACAACAATCCATAGAGCGACATTCCCTCCATGCGATCAAAAAATACGCTTTCGCCGTACAACCGACGCATCACATGTGTCAAGTAAAACAACTCCCCAAAATCAGCCCTGCGCTCATAAATCAACAACAATTCATGTCGCGCCACCTTCTGCATCTCCTTAAACCGATCCTCACCCACCAAGAAAAACGCCTTGGTTTTCTTGGGCTCCCCATCAATCATATCGCGCAAACGAACCACCCGACGATCCAAACTAGGATGGGTTCTGTTATCGTCATCACCTTGCAAAATCAAAAATTTATTGTCCTCAATCTCCGCATCCTTAACCTTTAAATTCACCGCATCTTTCAACGTTTTTGGAAACTCATAGGCATCATGCTCGAAAGAATCCAACGACAATTTCATCTCCAAAAAAGGAAAATCACCGTACTTCAACATGTCAAACACAAACACCCCTTCTATCAAGTCATACCCCGATTTCAACATCATCTGAAAGCCCTTTTCGTCGGCCTCCATCTCATGATCCTTCGAAAATTGATACATCTCTTTCAAGGACGCATCCTGGTCGCGCTTTCCCTTCTGTTTCTTTTGTCCGATGCGATGCTTGTACTGCTGCAAGGAATGTTGCAACGTGTAATGCTGAATCTCATGGGCCAAAATAAAGGCCAGCTGACTCTCATTTTCGATTCTACTCAACAGCCCCACGGTTACCATCACCACTCCATTGCTGGTTGCATAAGCATTCACCTCTTGCGATTTCAACACATAGAACCGCAACTCATTCAACAAATCCTCCCGATCATTGGCTTTAAGCAATCGCTCCGCCACGGATTCTACGAAAGAGGAAAGGGGGTCGCCGTAGAGGACGCGGCCCGACATCAAAATCTCATCAACGCCAAATACCGTGCGAACGGCATGTTCTTTTTCCTGTAATTTTTCGGCCCGATCCAGATCCTTGTTCATGACCGTTGTTTCCGCCTTGTGGGCTTTACTTACTGAAGACTCCTTGAAATCGGATGGCAATTCACCCTCACACCGCAAACCGGGGTAGTGATTAAAATCAATCTTTGACCGCACAGATTGGGACTCTCCCCGAATCGCAGCAAAGCCCAATACACCCAAACACAACAGACGCTGAAAAGTCCGGATTGTCAAGTTGCTCAACATGGGTGCAAATTAACCCTAATTATTTTATGACGAATGACGAAATAAAAATGGGGGACCACGATTATCGCATCCCCCAATTATTTCAATATAAAAATGACGTTATCAAGACGGCATCGCCCTGAGAATCATCTTAGAACAAGTCTTTCAATTTGTCAAAAAACGACTTTTCCTTGGATGAAGGTTTGAAATTTTCAGATTCAGCCAGTTTTTCCAATAAGGCTTTTTCCTCTGAATTCACTTTGGTGGGAACATATACATTCAACACCACCAACTGATCACCGGTGCCGTAGCCATTCAAATCAGGGAATCCTTTGCCCTTCAAACGCAACATTTTCCCAGGTTGGGTACCCGCATCAATTTTAATCCTCACTTTGCCATCCAACGTGGGCACTTCTACACTATCGCCCAAAGTAGCTTGAGAAAAACTCAACCACAAATGATAGATAACATTGTTGTCCTCACGGGTTAACTCTTCATGCGGAATTCCCTCTACCAATACGATCAAATCACCGGCAGCACCACCCCCTGGACCGTAGTTTCCTTTTCCATTCATGCTCAACTGCATGCCTTCAGCCACACCACCGGGAATGCGAATGCTGGTTTCAATCTCCTGAGAAATCAGCCCCTGTTCGTTGGCTTCTTTGGGTTTACTTTCGATGATTTTACCCATGCCCGAACACACTGGACAAGGACTGTTTGTGGCCATCTGACCCAAGAAGGTATTCTGAACCCTACGAACGGCACCAGAGCCATTACATTGCTTACAAGTGGCATACTTCACCCCTTCCGCCTGCACCATTCTGCGATATTTCACCGTCTTCTCCACCCCAGATTTCATCTCGGGCAAAGTCAACTTGATTTTGATGCGAATGTTAGAACCCACAGACCGGCGAGATCTTCCACCGCCTCCGCCGCCAAAGAAGGAGCCAAAAACCCCATCATCACCGAACACATCGCCAAACTGAGAGAAAATATCGTCCATGCTGAAGCCATGCGCACCGCCGCCACCGCCTGCACCCATGCCCGCATGACCAAATTGATCATACCGTTGCTTTTTGTCTGGGTTGCTCAACACATCATAGGCCTCCGCGGCTTCTTTGAAATTCTCTTCGGCCTCTTTATCCCCCGGATTTTTATCGGGGTGAAACTTGATGGCCAACTTGCGGTAGGCTTTCTTGATCTCCTCGGCTGTTGAACTCCGCGAAACCCCTAGCACGTCATAATAATCTCTCTTACTCATGTTCTATTAATTTCCTACGACCACTTTCGCGAATCGAATTACTTTGTCATTCAAATAATAACCCTTCTCAACTTCATCAATCACCTTGCCCTTCATGTCTTCGGTAGGTGCCGGAAATTGGGTAATGGCCTCATGGATCTCTGCGTCAAATACTTGTCCAATCGACTCCATTGGCTTTAAACCCACTTTGGTGAAAATTCCCACCATTTTTTTATGAATCAAATCAAATCCTTCTACTGCCTTTTTTTCAGTCTCTGACAGATTTTCCATGGCTTTCAATGCACGTTCAAAATCGTCGACCACCGGCAACATACTCACCAAAACGTCCTTTGAAGCGGTTTGCATCCAATCCAAACGATCTTTGGTGGTTCTTCTGCGGAAATTTTCAAATTCACTATACAAACGCAAATATTTGTCGCGCTCTTGCTGCAATTGACCCTGCAAGTCGGTATCCGCCACAGTTTCATCTCCATTAGATGTGGCCGATGTGGTATCCTCTGTGGGTTGATCCGTTGTCTTTTCTACGCCCTCCAAGGACTCTTCTGCTTCTGATTTCACTTTGTTCTTTGACATAGCCCCTCTCCAAACTCAATTTTATTGCCACAAATGATAAAATGTCATATTGTCATATGAACCTTTTCACCCGAATGTCGTTTCTTTGTCATCAGCAGCGAGGAAATGTTTACGGGTATCATCGAACAGCAGGCGAAAGTGGAGGAGATCATCAAGGATCAATCCAATGTGCATTTCCGTTTATCAGCGCCTTTTCAAAATGAATTAAAAGTAGATCAAAGTGTAGCCCACAACGGGGTGTGCTTAACGGTTACCAAAATCGAGAATCATGGTTATTGGGTAACGGCGATCGACGAGACACTGCAGCGAACAAACCTCAACCACTGGAAAGTGAACGACTTAGTGAATGTTGAGCGATGCATGCCCGCACATGGTAGGTTCGATGGCCATATCGTACAAGGACATGTAGACTGCATTGGCACCGTAGACGAAATCCACGACTTGGATGGCAGTTGGATGATTTTTATCGCCCATCCCCAAGACGCAGGAATCACGGTAAACAAAGGTTCAATTTGCGTCAATGGCATCAGTCTTACCGTGGTTGACAGCTTCCCTGATGCCTTCAGCGTTGCGATTATTCCCTACACTTGGGAACATACAAACCTTTCAAAATTGTCTGTTGGCGATGCTGTGAACCTAGAGTTCGACATCCTAGGGAAATACTTGAAAAAATTCTCCGTATCTTTGCAAATATCCAAGAAATAGCAAATAGCATTTTATGAAACTTCTCTCCTTCCTATTTACTTCAAGTATCGGTCGGAAAGTACTTATGGCAGTCACTGGGTTATCCTTAGTGGCTTTTTTGTTGGTACACGCTGGTATCAACGCCTGTATTTTCTTTAACGACGGTGGCGAAACTTTTAACCATGCAGCAGAATTCATGGCACACAACTGGTTAATCCGCAGCGCGGAAATTGGTTTGTTCCTTGGACTGTTGTTACACATTGTACAAGGCTTGAGTCTTACTGCCTCTAACAACCAAAAACGCAGCAGCAAATACGGAGCAAGCGCCGGAAATGCGAACAGCAAATGGTACTCTCGCTCTATGGGCATTTTGGGAAGTTTACTCCTGATTTTCTTGGTGATGCACCTCAAACATTTCTGGGTGGTTTCTCGCTTTACCGATGCCATTCAAGAAACTGCAGGTTCTACCTTGTTCGATGAAATGGTGGTGGTTTTCGCCGATCCCCTTCCCGTATTTGTTTACGTGATTGGTTGCATCAGCTTGGCCTACCACTTGTTGCACGGGTTCCAGAGCGCCTTCCAATCGTTGGGCATCAACCACCCTGCCTACAGCCCCATCATCAAGAGCATCGGTGCTGGTTTTTCAATCATTGTCCCACTCGTTTTTGCTGCCATGCCCATTGCCATGCACTTGGGTTGGATCAAATAACTTATCGTTTATCAAATCATTATGACACTCGAATCAAAAATCCCAGCCGGCGATATAGCCACCAAATGGACCCAGTACAAAAGCACTGTGCCATTGGTAAACCCCGCCAATAAAAGACAGTTGGAAATCATCGTGGTTGGTACCGGTTTGGCCGGTGCAAGTGCCGCCGCTACCTTGGCAGAAATGGGCTACAAAGTAAAAGCCTTCTGTTTCCAAGATAGCCCCCGTCGCGCCCACTCTATCGCTGCCCAAGGGGGTATCAATGCAGCCAAAAACTATCAAAACGACGGTGACTCAGTATACCGTTTATTCTACGATACAATCAAAGGAGGTGACTATCGCGCCCGTGAAGCCAACGTGCATCGCTTGGCAGAATGTTCAACTTCTATCATCGACCAATGTGTGGCCCAAGGTGTGCCCTTTGCCCGCGAATACGGTGGAACCTTGTCTAACCGTTCATTCGGCGGAACACAGGTTCAGCGTACTTTTTATGCGGCAGGACAAACTGGCCAGCAGTTGTTGTTGGGTGCCTACAGCGGCTTAGAGCGCCAAGTAGGTTTGGGTAACGTGAAAATGTATGCCCGCCATGAAATGATCGAAGTCGTGAAAATCGATGGCAAAGCCCGCGGAATCATCGCCCGGAATTTGGTTACTGGTGAATTGGAAAGACATTTCGGTCACGCCGTATTGTTGTGCACCGGTGGTTACGGAAACGTATTCTACTTGTCTACCAATGCCATGGGCAGTAACGTTACCGCCGCGTGGAAAGCCCACAAAGCAGGTGCTTACTTTGGTAACCCTTGCTTCACCCAAATCCACCCAACTTGTATCCCCGTATCCGGACACTATCAGTCAAAATTGACGCTGATGAGTGAATCACTCCGTAACGATGGACGTATTTGGGTACCCAAAAAACAGAACGACGACCGTCACCCCAACGATATTCCAGAAGACGAACGCGATTACTACTTGGAGCGTCGCTACCCCGCCTTCGGAAACTTGGTGCCCCGCGATATCGCTTCGCGTGCTGCCAAAGAACGTTGTGATGCAGGTTATGGCGTAGGCCAAAGCAAAATGGCTGTGTATTTGGATTTCAAATACAACATGATGCAGAAATATGGCAGAACCGAAGCCAGCAAATTGAACATCGCCAACCCCGATGATGAAACCTTAATTCGTTTGGGTAAAGAAGTAATCAAGGAGAAATATGGCAACTTGTTCGATATGTACAAGCAGATCACCGACGAGGATCCATACGAAGTACCGATGCGCATTTACCCCGCCGTACACTACACCATGGGTGGTTTGTGGGTTGATTATGACCTGATGACCAACGTCCCCGGTATGTACGCTTTGGGCGAAGCCAACTTCTCTGACCACGGTGCCAACCGCTTAGGTGCATCCGCTTTGATGCAAGGTTTGGCCGATGGTTATTTCGTTATTCCTATCACCATTGGTAATTACCTCAGCAAAGAAATTCATACCAAGCCCATCTCTACAGACCACGAAGCCTTCGTAGCCGCTGAAAAAGCCGCCAACGATCGCATCCAACAGTTGATGAGCATCCACGGTACCCGCAGCGTAGAAAGCTACCACCGCGAATTGGGACTGATCATGTGGAACAAGTGTGGTATGGCCCGTAACGAAAAAGGATTGAAAGAAGCCATCGCTGAAATTCAAGCCCTTCGTGCCGACTTCTACAAAAATGTACGCATCCCCGGAAGCATCAATGAATTCAACCCTGAATTGGACAAAGCAGGTCGCGTTGCCGACTTCCTGGAACTCGGTGAGTTGATGTGTATCGATGCATTAAACCGCAACGAAAGCTGTGGTGGTCACTTCCGCGAAGAATACCAAACCGAAGAAGGTGAAGCCATGCGCGACGATGAAAATTACATGTATGTAGCCGCTTGGGAAAACAAGGGCGATACCTGGGAACTTCACAAAGAAGAGTTGAAATACGAAAACATCAAAATCCAACAACGCAGTTACAAATAATCCACTAACAAACAGATTATGAGCAAGTTAATGAAATTAAATCTGAAAGTATGGCGCCAAAAAAACACCAACAGCGCCGGTAACTTTGAAGAATATAAAGTGGATGCTAGTCCCGACATGAGCTTTTTGGAAATGTTCGATGTCTTGAACGAGCAACTCATTGAAACAGGCAAAGAGCCCGTTGCTTTTGACCACGACTGCAGAGAAGGTATTTGCGGTATGTGCTCAATGGTGATCGATGGCCGTCCGCACGGACCCAAACAAGGGGTTACTACCTGCCAATTGCACATGCGTAGCTTCAACGATGGCGACACCATCACGGTTGAACCTTGGAGAGCGGATGGTTTCCCTGTGATCAAGGATTTGACGGTAAACCGCAGTGCATTTGACCGCATTATCGCCGCTGGTGGATTTATCTCTACCAATGCAGGTAACGCTGTTGATGCAAACTCGGTGTTGATTCCCAAAGATGTAGCAGATGAAGCATTTGAAGCCGCTACCTGTATCGGTTGTGGTGCCTGCGTAAGTGCATGTAAAAATGCCTCTGCCATGTTGTTCGTTGGAGCCAAAGTAACCCAGTTGTCTAAACTGCCACAAGGTAAACCCGAAAGAGAAACCCGTGTGGTTGCTATGGTAAACCAAATGGATGCAGAAGGATTTGGTGCATGTACCAACACCGGTGCTTGTGCTGCTGAATGCCCAAAACAGATCCCATTGAGCGTAATTGCCAACCTAAACCGCGAGTATATCGGCGCGAAAATGAACGGCAAATAAGCGCAATCCATTTTCAATTAACGCAGAGGGGGCGGCCAATGGCCGCCCCCTCTGCGTTAATTACTTCGGGACAGTCGACCCGACAACCCAATCCAAATTAATCCAAGGGAATGCGCAATCCCAGTTCGCAACCAATCTGGGGAGACCAATAGGTCTGTACCCCTTTGTTGCTAGGCAAAATGGGCAACATCAACCGTGGTGAAGCAAAAATGTGCATCTTGGGATCCAAATTGTACTCCAAACGCATGGCAGCTGTGATGAACGCATTCGCGCTAACAGCAGATGATCTCGTCAACACAACCCCAGTATCCACCGTATTGGCCACATAATCCGTCACTGTAAAATCATTGCCTTGGGGCATCGTAAAGCCCACAGTATGAATTTGCAAATTCTGACGCAATAACACAGCAGGCATTACACCCACTTGATACCACATACTGGCCGATTGCATCTGAAACCGAGATCCATCCAATCGCTTTTCTATCGCAAACAAAGCACCCGCATATTTTGATCTAAATTCATAATGCACCTCCATCAATCCAGCCGAAACCAAATTCGCATACACCCCAACATCAGGGTGAATCACATACATGAACATATCACCCTCCTTCACCCGGGTAAATCCGGTATTCACCAAACTCAAACCCACCACAAAATTGGTATACCCATTGATCTTTTTGGCATATCCCAAATTGAAATTCATCGTTTGCAACGAACGATCCGCCAAAGAAAATGAATCGCGCAACTGTTCTTCGGTGTAGCCCCCCTTCAAATCAGGTTGATAAGCCGTTATCCAACCCGTAGACCAAGCCGGAGTCACCGATAATGTCATTACATTGTCCCACTTCTTCTCGCTCACCTGTCCCGAAACCGCGGCAACGCATCCCAATGCGCCCATTGCCAGTAAGTGTTTTATATACTTCATCAAACCGTAGATTCTTCTTCAAATGTCAATACCCGTAAGTGGGAATAAAATCGCCATACACCCAAACCCGCAGCCACAAACAAGCCCACTGTAAACCCAATCCAGATTCCATAAACCTGCAAATTCTGCCAAACACCCAACACGTAACTCAAAGGCAATGAAATGACCCAGTAAGAGAGGATACTCAGACCAGACGACCAATTCACATCCTTAATACCGCGCAACATATTCATGGCACCCGCCTGAATGCCATCGGCCAGTTGAAACACCGCCGCCAAAATAAACAAAGGTAAAATTGTGGGCATTACATCGTCTTTCACATCATACAACGAAGCAATCGCTTGGTTCCCGAAAACAAAAGCCAATGCATTTATTACCTCAAACACACCAATCACCAGCAACACAGCATGCGCTGCATGACGAATCTGTTGCCTGTTTTTCTCTCCATAATAATTCCCTACGATGATGGCCCCCGCCATCGCAATGCCACTCACAACCATGTATGTAACCGATGCTACATTCAACGCCACGGCATGTGCAGCCAACTGCTTAGCGCCATACCATCCAACCATCACACCAGAAAGTCCAAAACATGCCCACTCCGCGAACGTCTGCAAAGCCACAGGAAGTCCAAGCTTCCAAATATGGGGCATCTCCTCCTTGATTTTATCCCAACTTGGCATCTTCGCCGGTACATACTTCCGCATAAACGCCGAATATCGCACATACCACAAACCCACTAACGCCATCGCTATTCGCGCAACCAAGGTGGCATATCCCGCACCCTCAAGTCCCATCGCCGAAAAACCCCAATGTCCATAAATGAACATCCAACACAGCAACACGTTCAAACCCAATCCGCCCAAGGTAATCAACATCGCGATTTTCGTATGCCCCAGCCCATCGGTAAACTGTCGAGTCACCACATTGATCAACAGCGGCAATATGCTCCAACTCAAAATATTCAACAACCCAGGCGCCAAGCGCGTTACCGACGCATCCTGCCCTAACCAATGAAAATTGTACACAAATACCTGCAGCACCAAATACTGAAACACAAACAAAATACCTGCTACGGCCAAACCCGCCCTGTAAGTAATAAACCCGTCGGCTGCACGCTTCTGACCAACCTTGATACTTACCAAAGTGCTGATCGAAAACAACACACCAAACGTAAGTCCACTCACCATGAAAAACAAGTTATTCGCCTGGTTTGCACTCGCCAAGACCTCAGATCCTAGCGGACCTACCATCAATGTATCGGCAACACCCATCAAAATAATCCCCAACTGACCCAAAATGATGGGATAGGCCAATTTGAGGGTTTCAGCAATCTGAACTTTGTATACCGAAAAGGGATTTTGCATGGGCTAAAAATGCAAAAATAGGGCAAAAGGAAAGCAAAACGACGAGCGGGGCGGGGTTTCGTATTAACTTTGCGTTGTGGTAGACGTATTATGGGAAGACAATCACCTGATGGTGATTAACAAACCTGCCGGATTAGCGGTACAGGGCGATTTAACGGGCGATATCCATTTGTTGGATTTGGCAGAACGATATATCGCTGAGAAATACAAAAAGCCCGGCAAGGCCTATGTAGGGTTGGTGCATCGCCTCGATAGACCTGTGAGTGGTGTTGTGATTATGGCCAAAACCTCCAAGGCGTTGACACGCATGAATGAGATATTTCGCGACAAGAAAAACACAAAAATCTACCATGCCATTACAACAAAAGCACTTCCCAACGAAGAAGGCACACTCACCCACCACCTGTTGAAAAACAGCGAAACCAAGCGCGCGCATGCCTACAATTCGCACAAACCTGGCACCAAGCCCGGCGTTTTACATTACAAATTGCTCAAGAATTTTGCGGGTCGCTCACTCTACGAAATCACCTTAGAAACAGGACGCTTCCACCAAATTCGCGCACAGTTGTCAAAAATGGGTTGTCCCATTCTGGGCGATTTAAAATATGGTGCTACCGAGCCGCTACCCGATCGTTCCATCGGATTGCACAGCAGAACTTTGATCACACCCCATGTTGTGGCTACCCAACCATCGATCACCGTTACTGCGCCACACCCCAAAGGCACTTGGTGGTGGGACTTGTTCAAATAATCTAGGGCGATTTAAAGTCCCAACTCTTTTTCAGGGTCCCAAAACACCGTTGAAAACTGCTGAATTTGATCGTTCAGTATCTCGATACCCTCCGCAGTGAGTTGTCGTTCCATGGCCTCTGGATCCTCAAAATGGGCTTTTCCACTGAGCATCCCCAACCGATTGACAACCCGGTGAGCAGGCACTGGCGGGTGCACTTGATGCGATACATTCATCGCCCAACCCACCAATCTGCTACTGCGTGCGGCGCCTAAATACTTGGCGATAGCGCCATAGGAGGTCACCCTGCCATACGGCACCAACCGAACCACTTCGTACACCTTTTCGTAAAAAGAATTGTCATTCATCGTCAAACAACAAAATTGGAACAAAATTTGTCTAATTTGGACTCGATTGCAACATCTATGAAAATGAATTTTACGCGCAACTGGTCGATCATCCGAATTTCTTCCATCGCTTTGTTAATAGCGGCCTTTGCTACCACCCAACCTTTGCATGCCCAGAAAGCAAAGCGCAAAGTGAAGCACCAAGAAACTACAGCAGGAAAAACGATGGACGAATCCACTTCAAAAACCTCAACCGAACAAGATAATGTCTCAGAGGTAGTGGAATCTAATAGCCAGGTAACTTGGGTAACTCCCACCGTTGACAATTCAGAAGAAGCACTCAACGCGCAACTGCAAACCAAGCTCAAATTCATCCCTTATACCCGCACCGCACCGGTAAAACCCAATGTATTTGGCAATTACCCCAACATCAAAAATGCACCCGCTTGGGATGGTCGCGAACCCGGTAATTATAGCATCCGCTTCAGATTCAAAACCATCACCCCGCCCAAAGCAACACCCAAAATCACCAACATCTATGCCGGTGATACCGTGTACCTGGCCGACCACAACATCGGTGGGAAATACCTTCGCGATACAGCGGTGATCGACAAAAACGGCGTGGCCAATTTCGTTGGCACGAAGAAATTGCAACGTGGTATGTATTTGTTTGTATTCCCCAAAAAGCGCGACTATTTTGAATTCATCATTGATGACGATTTAGATTTTCAAATTGATTTCGATACAGCTTGGAGCACCCGCGACTACTACAAAAACATGTCGGTTACCGGATCAGTAGAAAATGCGGCCTTTCTGGAATATCAAAAAGGAAAAGTGGCCGTCATTGAAAAGTTGATGGCCATAGACCAGATTATCGAGGCAGATTCTATGGCACCCCAAAACACCAAAGATTCGCTCAACGCCATTCGCGATCGTTACCTGAACGAAAAAGGCAACTACGACTCTGCCTACATCCTCAAATACCCCGGCCACTTGTTGTCGAAATTCTTGGTAGCCATGATCAATGTGCCCTACCCAGAAGTGTTCCCCACCCTGCCCGATGGCACCAAAGACAGCACCTTCCCCTTGCGCTGGTATAAAAATCATTACCTCGACCACATGGACTTTGGCGATGACGGATTGCTACGCATGCCGGTGAACATCGTAAAACAACGCCTGGATTTTTATTTCGACAAAATCATTGTCCCCGATGCCGATACTTGCATGAATGTAGCCGAGAAACTCCTCGACCAATGCAAGAACACCATCGAAATGGAGAAATACCTCATTTGGTACCTCACCAATCGCTTCGAAAGCTCAAACATTATGGGACTCGACCGCGCATTTGTGAGAATGGCCATGAGCACCTACTGCCAAGGCAAAAGTTGGTGGGTAGACAGCACCACCATTACAAAAATGTGTGAAAATGCCTTCCGTAGAGCCCATACCCTTATCGGCGAAACCGCCCCTGAATTAGAACTCAAAGACATCAAAGGCAACTGGGTAAATACCCAAAAAATTCGTGGCCCTTATGTGGTCATGATCTTCTGGGATCCAACCTGTGGACATTGTAAAGAAGTGATGCCCAAGTTGGCAAAAATCTACGAAGCCAACAAAGACAAAGGTTGGAAAGTCATCGCCCTGTCTAGCGGCGACAAAAAGAAGGAGTGGGAAGAATATTACAACTCACACCCCGAAACACAAGCGTTTACCCATTTGATTCGCGGTGAGGTACAAAGCCAGAAATACGCCGACGCACTCTACAGCTACTACGTGGTTGCCTCTCCCACTATCTATGTTTTAGACGCCGATCGCAAAATTGTGGCGAATCGCATCGATGTAGACAAAATGGTGGAGTTTTTGAAGCACCTCGACGAGGAACGCGCGCAAAAGTCCGCAGAAAAGAAGTAACCCTTGCACCGGTCTTGAGGCAATGCTCAAGGCAAGTTCATCCCATGTTTTTTGGCCTTCCTGCGAACATCCTCGTAGAATGTCCATGGAAACGCAGTGAATCCTAAGTAATAAATGGGACCAGAAAAGTTTCTGCCGCCGGGAAATAGGGCGATGCGCGTGCCCAAACCACCCCCTACGCCCAAATAACGCAAGAATCGGACAGAACCATAGGCCCCAAATTCAATGGGCATGAAAAACTGTTGCTTGTTGGCGATATTGTCATTGGTGAGGTGATTTACCGTCCGAATACCCCCACCCAACTGCGCAAAACCCGTTAGCGAAAAGCGATGCGTTTTATACAATCGATACTCATAGGTACTGCTCAAATAATTGAATTTGTATTGAATTGAATCACCCGCCAAACCCTGATTGTACGACGTAAAATAATAGCCGGTATAAGCCGATATCTTTCCCCAACTCAACCCATAACGCAGTCCGAAAACATTCACGGGATCCGCAGAAATAAAGGAATTGCGCGAATCAAACCACATACTGTAGGAAGGAGCCGTTGCCAATGCCATGGTGATGCTGTCTTTCAAATTCCACGCGATGGTATCAGGGGGCATGGCTTCCTCGGTCGTTGGCGTTTGTGCCCAAACCCGAATCTCTGTCATCAATAACAGCACAACCCAAAGCCAAGATTTTGCCTTCACGATACAAATTTCATGCATTCTCGTTGATGCCTGTCCACAACTTTCTCGGCTGTCTTATCGATAATTCGCCCCAAACCCAAGATATTCGAAACATGAAGTCGCTGCTACTGTCCGTTTCATTTTTCACTGCTACTTTGGCCATCGCCCAAACAGAGTCGCC
>JAHEMG010000035.1:33606-36833 GCA_024643755.1 Flavobacteriales bacterium
AACGGCAACGATTTCTTCAACGAACTCAGATCTCAAGTTGATGCATATTTCACCACGAATAAAATTTCCAAAAATGGCAACTGGCTGTTGTGGAGCAAAACTGCTTTCGCAATCATCACCACACCCATTTTGGTTGTTTTGGCATTGAACATCCCCGCTGTGGGAATTGAAATGCCCATTTGGGGTAGCATTTTATTGTTCGTGTTGATCGGTCAAATGCACACGTTCACTGGATTTAATGTAATGCACGATGCTTGTCACGGCGCTTTCTCTTCCAAAGGTTGGGTCAACAAATTGTTCGGAAACTCATTGAGTTTGATGGGCAGCCATGCGTTTATCTGGAAGTTCAAACACAACACGTTGCACCACACTTGGACAAACGTTGACGGCTTAGACGACGATATCGCCAAGGCTCCAATTTTGCGTCACTGCGAATCTCAACCCTTCAAGCCCTACCACAAAAACCAACACCTTTACATGTTCTTCTTGTACGGCATCTCAATCATTTTCTGGATGTATGCCAACGACTTCATGAAGTATTTCAACAAAGCCGTAAACGAGCAGCCCATGCCAAAGATGAGCTTCACTGAGCATTTGATTTTTTGGACAGCCAAAATTTGCTATACCGCCATTTACGTTATCGCACCCATGTATTTCCTGGGCATTGGCTGGGGATTTGCTTGCTACATGGCCATGCAAATTTCTATGGGGATCGTATTGAGTTTGGTATTCCAGTTGGCACATGCTGTGGAAACCACCCACTTTGAAGATGGAGTTGAGTACAACATGAGCGGCGAGCGCATTCCAAACGAATGGGCCATCCACCAAGTTATGACCACCAACAACTTCGCCACCAAATCTGCATTTGCAACTTGGTTCATGGGTGGATTAAACTTCCAAACAGAGCACCATTTGTTCCCAAGCATCAGCCACGTACACTACCCTGCATTGAACAAAATATTGGTGCCATTGTGTGAAAAATACAACGTGAAATACAATGAAATGCCTACGTTTGGCTATGCTGTTGCCTCGCACGTTCGTTATATGAAATCACTCGGCGAAGCTGCGTAATCAATAATTAATCGCTTTTTATTGCAGATTTGTTGATAATATTCAATCAAAAGATTGTTTATCTCAAAAAGGTACCTATCTTGCTCACTCAATTATTTTACAAATTTTAAATACCAATTAATGAAAACAGGTTCTGTTAAATTCTTCAACCACAGCAAAGGCTATGGTTTCATCATCGACAACGAAGACGGTCAAGAGTATTTCGTACACGTTACAGGTTTGAAAGACGAAATTCGCGAAGGCGATACCGTTAACTTCGAATTGAAAGACGGTAAGAAAGGTTTAAATGCAGTAAACGTAAGTAACGCAGGATAATCAAAACTTCTTCATTCTAAAAAAAGGCAGCGCTCGGCGCTGCCTTTTTTGTTTTATAGCCATCCGAACATCGCCCCAACAGCCTATTCAAATTCCAAACGCCAAACCAGAGCCGGAGGCATATCGCGGTAAGAAACAGGCCTGATAATTTTACTACCACGAGCACCTACCGACTCCTCTTTCCTGATTTTCCAATCCAAATCCTTAGGCAAAGTAAACTTTTGCTCCCCATTCACCGCCACATTCTCCGCCTTTACATCATATCCCAACAGCTGAGCACGGCAACGAGAAACCTTCCTGTCTGATGGCAATATCGCATCCATTCGCCCACCCACAACCTTTGCCAACGCGCTCAAATCCAAAATAACTTTGTCATTCAAATCATAATTACCCATCAAAATCGCATAAACAACCCACTTCCCGTTCTCCAATTTCGATGTAAACATCCATTCCTGGGCCTTGAAATTCCACTGAGAATAGGGTTCAATGGGCTCCGTGCCATAAATCGCCTCGCCATTCACCTTCATCCAAGCCCCTATCTCTTCCAAACGGGTATACGCCGCCGAATCCCATTCACCAGTAGCACTTGGTGCGATGTTCAACAAGTAATTCCCGCCCCTAGAAACAATCAAGCATAAATTGCGAATGATCTCGTCAATGGGCTTATACTGCTCATTCTTCACATAACTCCAACTCCCGCCCATCGTCATGCATGTCTCCCAAGGATAACTCAATGGCTTATTGGGAATTTGCTGCTCTGGTGTTAAATAATTCTGATTGGGTCCCTCCACCGCGCGATCCACTACAATCAACCCCGGCTGATAACTGCGCGCCATCTTCGCAATTTCATCCATTTTAATGTCTTGGTTGATGACTTTCCCCTTCCACAAACCCGACCCTGGCGATGCTGGCTGCACCTGTCCCCCATCCAACCACAACAAATCCATCTTGCCATAATCGCGCACCAACTCCTCAATCTGATTCGTGGTGTACTGCCTAAACTTATCCCACTTTTTAGGATACCGCTCCAAATCATAATTCGGATTTCTGTCCATTGGTGGGAAATAAGGATCCCAATACCATGGACAGTGCCAATCGGGTTTCGAAAAATATGCCCCCACCCAAAGTCCTTCTTTGCGAAACGCCTCAAAAATCTCCTTTGTTACATTGGCCCTAGGATTCGTGTGAAACGGAGTATTGGGCGATGTAATTTTGTAATCGCTGTACTTGGTATCGAACATGGCAAACCCATCGTGGTGTTTGGTGGTGAACACCATGTATTTCATCCCCGCGTCGCGGGCCGCGGAGGCCCACTTCTCCGGATTAAAATTCACAGGATTAAATGTATTCTGTAACCCCTCGTACGCCTTTTTGTACTCAAAATAATTTTGGGCATACGGCCCGCGACGCTCACACCAGCCCTCGTCTTCCGGACAAATACTCCAACTCTCCACAATCCCCCATTGCGAGTAGGGACCCCAGTGCATCAACAATCCAAACTTCATATCACCCCATGCCGCCAATTTCTCCTGCACCAAGGTATCCGTGGGCGGATAATACTTCTGTAAATGATGCTCCTGTGCTAAAACTGCGCTGCTCATCGAACAGCAAAACAGAAGAATCGCTAGTTTAAATCCCTTCAGCATCACTGTCTGAACACCTATATTTCTCATTTTACTTTTCAACTTTTTAATTGCTATTTAATGAAATCCCCCCGCGCCGCGATACAACGAAAGTGGACCTTTCAACTTCAACTTCAACACGGTAACATCTGAATCCAAGCTATCCACCGGCACGTCCATAAACACCGTCCCGGGCACCGAACTCCAAGAGATTTTACC